>CAZCPK010000289.1:0-5567 GCA_964500755.1 uncultured Anaerolineales bacterium | reverse complement strand
GCGGCTTATCAAGGGTCTGTTAGGGGCTTATCGAGGGTCTGTTAGCGGCTTAACAAGGGGCTGTTAGCGGCTTAACAAGAGGTTGTTAGCGGCTTATAGAGGGTCTGTTAGGGGCTTATCGAGGGTCTGTTAGCGGCTATCGTTCCAGCATGGGGCTGCGCTCCGGCCCCTTGCCCGGCCTCGATGCGGGGTCCCCCTGATAGGCCCCTGACAGACCAGTTGACGAATGGCAAATCCCTGTTACCCTAACGTCTGGAGTAGCGAGAGGCGAAGGTAACCATGCTTTGGGGCGGTCGGGCGACGGCAGAGCGCACAGCTACTGCAAGTATATATCCGATATCCCCTCAGAAGGAGTTCCCTTTTGCCGTTTTACTGTTTTGCTCCCTTCTGGCGTTCGAACGTAAAGAATTTGGACTTTCGACGCCCAACCCACTCTCCAAGGAGTCAGCTCATGCAAACATTGAAGGTTAGATGCCTAGCCGTGGGGCTTCTGCTGATCCTGCCGCTTGCTCTGCTGGGATGTCAGGCTGGCGAGCCAGCGACGCCGGTGGCGGAGACGGCCCCACTCCCCCTGGAAGATTGTGTCCTTTCTGACTACGGGAGCACCATCGACGCGCGCTGCGGCACCCTGACCGTCTCCGAGAACCGGGCGGCGCCGGATCAGCGCCAGATCGCGCTGCACGTCGCCGTGGTCCCGGCGGTGAGCCGCAGCCCGGCGCCGGACCCGCTCTTCATCCTGGTGGGCGGACCGGGCCAGGCGGCGACCAAAATCTATCCCGCGCTCTCCACGGCCTTTCAACGGGTCCACCAGGACCGGGATATCGTCCTGGTCGATCAACGGGGGACGGGCGAATCGCACCCGCTGCAGTGTGAAGTGCCGGACGAGGCCGCCTTCGAACAGGATGCGCTGATCGATGTCCTGCAGGCGTGCCCCGAGACGCTGGACGCCGACCTGCGCTTCTACACGACGGAGATCGCCGTCGAGGACCTGGACGCGGTTCGGGCGGCGCTGGGCTACGAGTCCATCAACCTCTACGGGGCCTCCTACGGGACGCGCGTGGCGCTCACCTACCTGCGCCGCTACCCCGACCGGGTGCGCACCGCCCTCCTGGACGCGGTGGTCAGCCCGGACTTCCACATCTACGAGCACCTGACCCGCGACGCGGATCAAGCGCTGCGCCACCTCTTTGACCGCTGCGCGAGCGACCTGGGCTGCGCCGCCGCCTTCCCCGACCTGCAGGGGAACTTCGAGACGCTGCTCGCGCAGCTAAACACCGAGCCGGAACAGACGACCTTCCCCGATCCCACCACCGGGGAGCCACTCACCCTGACGCTGGAACGCGACGACGTCACCGGTATGGTCCTGCCGTTACTCTACAGCCCCGAGTTGTTCGCGCTGCTCCCGCTCGATCTGCACGTCGCCGCGACCGAGGACAACTACGCCCCACTGGTAGCCCAGGTCGAGAGCGCCGCGAGCGAGATCTACCTGGGGATGTTCTACGCCGTCGCCTGCACTGAGGACGCGCCCTTCCTCACCGAGAGCGACGCGCCAGAGGATCCGACGGTCTACTTCGGAGAGATGGACGAGACGCTCCAGGAGGTCTGTGAGGCGTGGCCCCGGGGGACGCTGCCGGCGGACTTCAACGCCCCGGTCACCGCCGACGCGCCGGTGCTGCTGCTCTCCGGCGAGGTCGACCCCATCACACCGCCGCGTTACGCGGAGGAGGTCGCCGACCAGCTGCCCAACAGCCTGCACCTCGTCGCGCCGGGCATGGGACACGGACTAATCACGCGCGGCTGCGTCCCGCGGCTCGCCGCCGAATTCATCGAAGAGGGCGCGCTGGACGCCCTGGACGAGCCGGACTGCGTCGCGAAGATCGCGCCGCCGCCCTTCTTCCTTTCAACCACGGGACCGCAGCGGTAGAGGAGGTAACATCATGATTCAAGTCAACGATGTGCACAAAGCCTTCGGAGAGGTCCGCGCGCTGCGAGGCGTCACGTTCACAGCGGAGAGTGGACAGATCACCGGGCTGCTGGGCCCCAACGGGGCGGGCAAGACGACGACGCTACGCGTGCTCTACGGGCTGCTGGAGCCCGACGCCGGCACGGCGACCGTCGACGGCCTCGACGTGCTCGACGAGCGGCTGGTCGTCCAGCGGCGCATCGGCGCGCTCCCCGACGCCCGTGGCCTCTACCCGCGGCTCACGGCCCGCGAAAACGTCCGCTACTACGGGCGACTGCACGGCCTCAAGGAGCCCCAGCTGACCGAGCGGACGGACGAGCTGCTCTCGCTGCTGGACATGGGGGAGATCGCCGACCGGCGCACCGAGGGCTTTTCCACAGGAGAGCAGCTAAAAGTCGCCATCGCCCGCGCCCTGACCCACGATCCGCCCATCGTCCTGCTCGACGAACCGACCAACGGCCTGGACGTGATGAGCACGCGGGCCATGCGCGCCTTTATCCGCCGGCTCCGGGACGCGGGCAAGTGCGTGCTCTTCTCCAGCCACATCATGCAGGAGGTCGCCGCGCTCTGCGACCACATCGTCATTATCGACGAGGGCCAGATCGTGCAGACCGGCACGCCCGACGAGCTCTGCGCGCTCACGGGGCGCGAGAATTTGGAGGACGCCTTCGTGGACATCATCGGAACCGAGGAGGGGCTGGAATGAGCGGACAAGGCATCGCCGTCGTCTTCAACAAAGAGCTGAAGGACAACCTGCGGGACCAACGCTCGCTGCTGAGTATCCTGCTCTACGCGTTGCTGGGCCCACTGATGCTCCTGTTGATGACGGTATTGCTCGGAAATGTGCTAGACGAGGCCACGGAGAAACCCCTGGATCTCCCCACGGTAGGACGGGAACACGCCCCGGCCCTGGTGCACTTTCTGGAACAGAACAACGTCCGGATCCAGCCGGCCCCGGAAGAGCCCCGAGACGCCGTGCGCAACGGCAACGTGGACGTCGTGCTGCTGATCCCCGAGACGTACGGGGACGCGCTGGCTCAGGGCGAGCCGGCCAACGTTCAACTGGTCATTGACAGTTCCCGGACATCCGCCGGTCCGTCCACACAACGGGCCGAGCGGTTGTTGCAACAGTACAGCTCGCAGTTTGGAGCCCTCCGCTTGCTGGCGCGGGGCGTCGACCCACGGCTGATCAACCCAGTTCCGGTAGAACAGGTGGACGTCGCGACGCCCCAGAGTCGGGCGCTCATTCTACTCAATATGCTGCCCTACTTCCTGGTGGTCGCCGTCTTCGTGGGCGGCGCCTCGGTCATCATCGACGCGACGGCGGGCGAGCGGGAGCGTAACTCGCTGGAACCGCTGCTCATCAACCCCGTGCCGCGCTGGGCGCTGGTCCTCGGCAAGCTGCTGGCTTCACTGCCCTTCGCCATCGGCGCCGTCTTGACGTCTATCGTCGCCTCCGGCGCCATTCTCACGCTGGTGCCGCTGGAGGACTTTCTGGGCATCCGGCTCTCCGTAAGCTCTATGGCTCTGGCTAAGATCTTCCTGCTCTGTCTCCCCATGATCCTGCTAGCGGCGGCTATCCAGATGATCATCGCCACCTTCGCCAAGACGTACAAGGAAGCCCAGACCTACACCAACTGGCTGCCGCTCGTGCCGGCGCTGCCCGGCATTCTGCTCACCTTCCAGCCGGTGAAACCGGCACTCTGGACGATGCTGATTCCCTTATTTGGGCAACAAATCCTCATCAACCAGCTACTGCGCGGCGAGGTCGTCGCCACCAACGACGTGGTCGTCTCGACGGCGGTCACGCTCGCGCTGGCCGTGGTCTTGACGTTCGTCGCCATCCAGCTCTATCAACGCGAGAAGATCCTATTGGGGAGCGATAGCTGATGATCGAAGAAGACGTCACGTTTGAGGCAGAAGGCGAGAAACTCGTCGGTGTGCTTTTCCACGAAAACAGCGGCGCCCCGGCACCCGCGCTGGTGCTCTGTCACGGCGCGCTGGAGTTCAAGGAGCACTTCTTCGAGCTGGGACGTTACCTGGCGGCACGGGGTATCGCGGCGCTGGCCCTGGATATGCGCGGTCACGGCGAGAGCGAGGGGCCACGCTACCACGTGCGGATGGCGCAGTGGACCGCCGACGTCCACGCCGCGCTCTCCTACCTCGCCCGCCGCCCGGACGTGGACGGCGACCGCCTGGGCAGTTTCGGCTTCTCCTCGGGCGGCACGACGGTGCTGGAGGCGGCGCTCGTCGATCCGCGTCTGCGGGCGCTGGTGACCCTCGACGGTACCGTGAGAAACACCCTTTCTCGCATCGAGACGCTGGCCCTGCAGGCACTCGCACTGTTAGGGACCATAAAACGCAAACTGACCGGCAGCGATCTGCGCATCTCACTGCTCAAGACGGCGCAATCCCAGATCGTCGCCCACGATCCCCAGGTCAATCAAGCCGTCCAGAGCGATCCCAGGATGATCGACGCCTATGAGAACTTTCCTCTGCCCGGCGCGCTGGAGTGTTTCGTCGTGGACATGCTCGAACGGGTCTCCGACCTGGAGACGCCCACCCTGGTTATCCATGGAGCGAAAGACGAGCTCGATCCCGTTGAAAACGCGCGGCTGTTATACAACGCCCTGCAGGGCCCCAAAGCGTTGGAGATCCTGCCCAAGAGCGGACACATGGGGCACCTGGACTGCGAGAAGGCGCGCGTCTTCGCCCTGACTGCAAAGTGGGCTCGCACGTATCTTAGCTGACCCGCCATGCTACCTGAACGTCCTCATTTCTTGTCCCAGCAGATTGAGCAGATACTCTTTTAGCCACCTTGTCCGTGGAAGATTTCTACACAGTATCCAGGAGAATTCCCTATGTCCGAACTAACCATCACGCGACGCCAGGCGCGCCGCTACATTCTCGCGCACCAAGGGCTCTGGCCACCTTACGCGCTGCAGGGCAAGGCCGGGATACTCTCCTACGTGCGGCGCGTGGGCTGCATTCAGTTCGACCCGTTGGATATTGTGGGGCGCAATCCCGAGCTGGTGCTTCAAGCGCGCGTTGGGGATTTCCACCCGGAGCGGTCATCCCGGTGAGCATCGAAGGACTGACGCCCCGCTTTTACCTCAGACGCAGCGATGAGCCACGGTTCAGGGATATCCTCACCCAAGACGTCGACGCGGAACCAGCCCACCGCGCCGCCGTCATCGCGCCGCTCGACAACCTGATCTGGGACCGGAAACTCGCCGGGGAACTCTTTACCTTCGAGTACGTGTGGGAGGTCTATAAACCCGCCGCCGAACGTCGTTACGGTTACTACGTGCTGCCCATCCTCTACGGCGACCGCTTCGTGGCCCGCTTCGAACCAGGACGGGACGCTGACGATGGCGTGCTACAGATCGTAAACTGGTGGTGGGAACCGGACGTCGAGCCCACGGACCTCATGGTGCAAGCGCTGCGAGGAGCTTTCAAGCGGTTTCTCGCTTATCTGAGCGCGGACGAGATTCGGATTACCGAAGCGGCAAGGACACAAGCCGAGTTAGGTTGGCTGGCGTAGCAGCTCAGGCAAGCGAAGGTAGTATGGAGCAAACGAAGCGGTTCTAAGGCTGTATCCGTT
>CAZCPK010000288.1:0-5569 GCA_964500755.1 uncultured Anaerolineales bacterium | reverse complement strand
CGCTGGTGGTGGATCGTCTGGCCAAGACCGCGGAAAACGAGCTCATCAACGTCTCCACGCTCTTCCTGGGGCTGATCGTCGGCAGCACTATGACGGCCGCGAGTTTTCTCAACATGGAGACGCTCAAGATCTTGCTCTTGGGCCTCTTCGCCTTTGGCCTGGACACCGCGGCGGGCATTCTCTTCGGCAAGTTGCTCTACCTGCTCTCCGGTAAGAAGATCAACCCGTTGATCGGCGCGGCAGGCATCAGCGCCTTCCCCATGGCCGGTCGGCTGGTGCAGAAGATCGCGCAGGAGGAGGACTTCTCCAACTTCATCCTGATGCACGCCATGGGCGCCAACACCGCCGGGCAGTTGGGCTCGGTGATCGCGGGCGGCGTATTATTGGCATTATTGGGAGGGTGACGTCTGACGTGAAACTATCGCGCCACCGGCGGTGTCCCGATCGATCGGGCGCCGGGCGATGGCCTGGCTATGGGTAATTGCTTAAAATCAAGGAGGTTTTTTGGACATGGGTAGAGGGATGATTGTGATCGACGTGGATCGCTGCAAGGGCTGCGGCCTCTGCACGCATGTCTGTCCCGTCAATATCTTGGAGCTGTCGCCGGACACCTTCAACGCGAAGGGTTATCACCCGGTGATGGTGACGGACATGGATAAGTGCATTGGCTGCGCTTCTTGCGCGACGATCTGCCCGGACGTTGTTTTTACCGTTTACCGCCGGAAGCGCAAGCCCAAGGCGGAAGTCACACCGGCGTAGAGAGAGGGGTGTAACGATGACAAAGGAACTACTTAAAGGAAACGTCGCGTTCGCTGAGGCCGCCCTGCGCTACGGACTCGAGGCGTATTTTGGCTATCCTATCACCCCACAGAGCGAGGGGCTAGAGCACTTCTCGGGCCGCATGCTCGAGGAAGGCCGCGCCTTCCTGCAGGCCGAGAGCGAGGTCGCCGCCATTAATATGGTCTACGGCGCGGCGGCAGCCGGCGCCCGGGTGATGACCTCGACCTCCGGACCGGGACTCGCGTTGATGGCCGAGGGACTCTCGTACATCGCCGGCTCCGAAGTGCCCGTCGTCATCATCAACATGATGCGCGGCGGACCGGGGCTGGGCAACATCCAGCCGTCGCAGGCCGACTACAACTTTATGACGAAGTCCGCCGGGCACGGCGACTTCCGTCCGTTGGTGCTGGCGCCGGCCAACGTCCAGGAGCTGATCGACATGGTCGGCCTGGCGTTCGAGCTGGCGGAGAAGTATCGCACGCTGGTGATGATCGCCGGCGACGGCAGCATCGGCCAGATGATGGAGTCGGCGGAGCTGCCGCCCATGCAGGAGATCCCGGAGGAGCGTCCGGCGTGGGCCGTCACCGGGGCCAAAGAGCGCGATCCCAACCTGGTGACGTCGCTCTACCTGGGCGCCGAGAAGCTGGAGGCCGTCAACCTGCGCCTGCAGAAGAAACTGGCCCAGATCAAGGAGAACGAGGTGCGTTGGGTGGAGCACGAGACCGACGCCGCCGACGTTTTGTTGATCGCCTACGGCACGGTCGGCCGCATCTGCACCACCGTGGTCCGGGACGCCCGGCGCAAGGGCATGAAGGTCGGGTTACTGCGTCCCCAGACGCTCTGGCCGCTGGCCGAGAAGCGCATTCACGATCTCGCCGCGCAGGCCAAGGGCATTCTGGTCACCGAGATGAACGCCGGTCAGATGTTGGAGGACGTGGAGCGCGCCGTCGCCGGCCAAGCGCCGGTCGAATTCTACGGCAAGTTGGGCGGCGTGGTCCCCCTGAGCGACGAGATTCTGGCCGAAGTTGAGAAGTTGTACGAGGAGGTCTCCTGATGACCACAGACGTTAAGATTCCAGAGGAAATGGAAGTTGTTTACGAGTACCCTGAGGCGATGACCGAGGTCGACACGCACTACTGCCCGGGCTGCACCCACGGCATCGCCCACCGGCTGGTGGGCGAGGTCATCGACGAGCTGGGGCTCCGCGAGAAGACCATCGGCGTGGCGCCGGTGGGGTGCTCCGTGTTGGCCTACAACTACTTCGACGTGGACTTCGTCGAGGCCGCCCACGGGCGGGCCCCGGCCATGGCGACGGGCATCAAGCGCGTCGATCCCGATAAGTTCGTCTTCACCTACCAGGGCGACGGCGACCTGGCCGCCATCGGCACCGCCGAGATCATCCACGCGGCCAACCGGGGCGAGCTGATCAGCACCGTCTTCATCAACAACGCCATCTACGGCATGACGGGCGGTCAGATGGCCCCCACCACGCTGCCGGGGATGGTCACCACGTCGACGCCCGCGGGCCGCGACTGCGCGGTCGCCGGCTATCCCATCAAGATGTCCGAGATCCTGGCCGACACCGCCGGCGCCGTCTACATCGCCCGGCACACGGCGACCGACATCGCCAGCATCCGCAAGCTCAAGAAAGCCATCAAGCGGGCCTTCCTGACCCAGGTCGAGGGGTTGGGCTTCGCCTGCGTGGAGGTACTCTCCACCTGCCCCACCAACTGGAACATGGACCCGTGGGAGGCCATGCAGTGGGCCGAGGAGCAGATGACGGAATTTTATCCACTGGGCACGTACAAGATGACCGACGCCGTCAAGGCGCTCAAGGTATAAGGAGGGGCATAGGTATGCGACACGAAGAGACTATCTTTTCCGGATTCGGCGGGCAGGGCGCCCTCTTTGCGGGGCAGCTGCTGGCCTACACCGGCATCGCCGAGGATCTCTACGTCACCTGGATTCCCTCGTACGGGCCGGAGATGCGCGGTGGCACGGCGCATTGTATTGTCATCGTCTCGGAGGAGGAGATCGGCGCGCCCATCATCAAGAACCCCACGGCGGCGGTGGTGCTCAACCTGCCGTCCATGGAGAAGTACGAGCCGCTGGTCAAGCCCGACGGCCTGCTGGTGGTCAACAGCTCGCTGATCGAGACGCAGAGCGAGCGCGACGACATCGACGTCCTCTACGTCCCCGCCAGCGACATCGCCACCGAACTGGGCAACCCGCGCATGGCCAACGTCGTGCTGCTGGGCGCCTTTATCGAGAAGACGGGCCTCGTCTCACTGGAGACAGTGGAGGAGCAGCTGACCGCCCACCTCTCCGAGCGCCAGCGCAAGTGGCTGGAGCCGAACAAGGAAGCGCTGCACAAGGGTGCAGCATTAGCGCGCGAGGCGTAGCGATAGCTTTAACCAATCCATTCAAAAGGGCGAGCCATTGGCTCGCCCTTTTTGCTTGTCTATTCACCACAGACGCTATACATCGCCTGTGCCCAAGAAGCCAGGCCAAACTACCCAGATCTGGCAGATCCCGGGGGTTTGACAGCTTTCTCCAACGCATTTCCCGTTCCATCCGTCTAGTCTTCCCCACACCGACCGACAACCTGTGGATAACTCCTCTATTTCTGTGGAACAATTCATCACCCTTGGGTATAATGGGCAAGCGACACTAGCATGCATGCAATCAGAGGAGCACGGAGGAGCACACCCCTATGGACAGACGAGAAGCCCGTATCGGCGTCGCGCTCAGCGGAGGCGGCGTGCGCGGATTGGCCCACATCGGCGTGCTGGAGTTACTGGAAGAGGAAAAGATCCCCGTTCATTATCTGGCCGGCACCAGCATGGGCGGGATCGTCGCCGTCCTCTACGCCGCGGGACTTTCGATAGCTGAGCTACGCCACCTTAGCGCCACGACGGGCATTCTGGACTTTGCCACGCCAGATCCCAACCGCTACGGTCTGCTGGGCCACGCCAAGATGCGCCAGTTCTTCGCGCAGGCGCTGAGGAAGCCGGAGCTGCGCTTCGAGGACCTAGAAATTCCCACGACCCTGGTCGCGACCGATCTGGAGCGGGGCAAGATGGTGCTGCTCAACGAGGGCCTGTTAATCCCCGCACTGCTGGCGACCTCGGCCTTTCCCTTTATGTTTGGACCGGTACACCACGACGGACGCTGGCTCGTCGACGGCGGCGTCCTCAACAACTTTCCCGTCGACGTGGCCTGTGCCATGGGCGCCGACCGGGTGATCGGTGTCAACACACCGCCCTCGGTGCGCCTGACGCCGCAGACGAACGCGCGACGGCGCCTCTTCCTGGGCGCTCTTTTTTCGCCCAGCGCCAACTTTCTCGACTGGAAGACGCCCTTTCTCATCGCCGAAAGCAGCGCCCACTTCACCATCCGCACCGTAGACCGGCAGCGCCTGGCGCTCTGTCCGCCCGACGTGTTGATCGAGGTCAAACTGCCCAACGTGGGCACCTTCGTCACCGACCGCAACATGGAGATCATCCAGGCGGGTTACAAGAACGCGCAGGCCGTGGTCGACGAGCTGCGCACGGTCCGGGACACGCCGTTGCCCTCGGCCTGGCGGCAGCGCTGGAAGCGTTTTCGCTGGCGACTTCGTCGGGCCTGGCGGGCGTACAAAGAGCCGCCACTGTTTCCCAAGATCGAGGAGCTGAAAGCCCGAGAGGAGAGGGTAGCGCAGGACGAGTAAGGACGAAGAGGAGAGCCGGTCCTGGGAGCGGGTCTCGCTCACTCGTTGAGGGGCCGCACTTTGAAGGCGCGTGCCTCCTTGACTCAAACGCAAGCTAGGTTTCCTTCGGCTTGGGCAAGCGCAACGCCCCCAGACCGGCGAAGAGCATCAGCACCCCACCGACCAGAAAGGGCGTACGCAGCGAGTACTGTCCTGCCAACCAACCGCCCAGAAAGGGGCCAACGAAGTTCGCCATGGAGACCGCCGTCGTGTTCAGCCCGTAGGCCATTCCCGCCTGTTCCTGAGGGACGGCACGGCCCACGTAAGCGCTGATGGTCGCCAGAATCCCCCCCACCACCAGGCCCAACAGCACCTGGGCGATCCATAAGACCGTGTACGTCCCGGCGAATCCCTGGATCAGCAGCGCGATGCCGCCCAGTCCCGCACACCCTAGCAGCACCCATCTGCCGTCGTGATGATCAGCGAAACGGCCTACCAGGGGAGCGGCGAGGGCGCTGGCGCCGCCGCTGATTGCGGTGAGCAGACCCGAGGCTGCTCCCAGCGCGGTGCTGCCCGGCAGCAGCTCCGCGACGAAGAGGGGCAGGACAGGGCTGGGAAAGCGCCGTCCCACCCGTAGCACGAGGCGCACGATCAACACCAGGCCCAACGCGGATTGGGCAAAGGCGAAATGGATATCGCTGCGCATGTTTTGCCAGAAAGGCTCTCGCTCCTCCGGCGGCACAGGCTCGAAGTCCTCCCGCACACCGAAGAGGATAGTGAAACAGGCCAACCAGAGAAACGCCGACGCCAGCCAGAAGACGGTGCGATAGCCAAATGTATCCGCGACGAACCCGCCCAAGAGCGGTCCTATCGTCACGCCCACAAATATAGCGACCTCTAACTTGCCCAGCGTCTCACCCAAACGCTCCTTGGGCGCCGCGCTGGCGACGAGAGTCGTGGAGGCTGCCACGGTACCCGTCAGCGCTCCTTGAAGGAACCGCAGGGCCGCCAACTGCTCCACATTTCGTACAACGCTCATCAACAACGTCAACACAGCACCGCCAAACATCGCCCGCACTACCATCACCTTGCGCCCGTGAC
>CAZCPK010000287.1:0-5582 GCA_964500755.1 uncultured Anaerolineales bacterium | reverse complement strand
CGACTTGTGCTCCGGGGCTTTTTGCTGCGGTGTCGATTGTATGGCGTGGCGAGTTGCTGAGAGAGAAATTGCACGTTTTGCCGGAAGCGTTGCGCGTTCCTCTCGTGCCAGTTGGTCAGCGAGAGCGGTGGCTCGGCGGCGAGCGCGTTCGCCAGGGACGCGCCTTTGGCCATCAGGGTGCGCGCGTGCAAGGTTGCCCTGTAGCAGCATGGCCCCATACTTCATTGCGACGGACCCCTGCAGGATGCCGTAGAGCGCTGTGGGAGCCAGGAGCAGGCTCGTCGCCACGCCTACCCCGCGCTTGCAGCACTCCAGCTCAATGAGTGAGGATTCCAGGCGCTGAAAGAGGAGCACGCCGCCCAGGAAGAGCAGGGCGATGAAGGGAGTTCAGCTGAGAAGTCCAAACTAGCATAACGTGAGGAGTGTCAAGGTGAGTTTCAAGGGAGCGCTTTTTTTCTCAGAGCCTTCTGGTGCGTTTGCCCCGGTCATCAACCCGGCCTCGTTGCCTGCGCTCATCTACGGGCGTTGTGAGGCAACCAGGCCGTCTTCACCCGTCGATCTGTTTCGAAACCCTAGAGGTTGATCGGTTGACGAGAAAGGTGGTTTACGTATACTTAAGTTGCGTTGACGTATGTGACGCGGTATAGCAGTTAGCATGACTCAAAAAGGGGAATCGGATATGGGTAATGGGGATCTGTGGATGTGGTTGTTGCTTCTCGGGGTGGGGGTGCTCATTCTCTTTGTGCCTCAGTGGCTCTCCCGCCGCAAGCGCTCTCAGCGTTTGATGGAATTTGAGGTGGGGGATATGGTCATCACCATTGGGGGAATTATTGGGACCTTGACGGCGCTGGATCTAGAGGAAAACGTCGCGCAGCTGCGCATCGCCGAGGGTGTCGAAATTGAGGTGGTGCCGGGCGCTCTGGGTCGCAAGCTGGGTCCTGAGGAGGAGGGCGAAGAGGACGGCGAACCGACTGAAGAGGCACCCTGAGCGATGCACCTCTCCGCCGCCGTCGCCAAGATCAACAAGTGGGCCGTTCGGCAGAGCGGCGATACGTTGGAGATGATTGAGCGTCCCAATGGTGGTCTCTCGTTGGTGTTGGCCGACGGACAGAGCTCCGGTCCGGGCGCCAAGGCGGTCAGCATCTGGGTCGTGCGTAAGGTGGTGACTGAGCTGGCGGAAGGCGTCCGGGACGGCGCCGCCGCGCGCGCCGCCAACGATGCGCTCTACGCCCTGCGGCGTGGACGGGTCTCGGCCACGCTGGTCATCCTCTCCGTGGACCTGGCCGAGCCTGAGATGGTCGTCACGCGCTGCGGAGATCCTCCGGTCTATGTGAGGTCAAAGTCGGGGCAGCTGCACAATCTGCCAGGCTCTGCGCCGACCCTGGGCTTTCACCGACACACCCGCCCCGCCATCGAGACGCTCCCGCTGGAACCGGGCCTCGTCGCCTGCGCTTTCACCGACGGTTTGCTGCACGCTGGCTCCCGGGCAGGACGGACGCTGAACGTCCCCACGGCTATCGAGGAGATTTGGGCGGCGACGCCGTCGGCCCAGGCGTTGGCGGATGCGCTTCTGGAACGAGCCGTCCGGTTGGACGAAGGTCGACCCAACGACGACACCAGCGTCGCCGTGCTGCACGTGAGCGAGGGTACGTCCAAGGGCGCACGTTATCTTCGGGCGGAGATGCCCCTGCCCGACGTCTGACCTTGCAGGGCAGGATGTCATGAACGTGGAGAGGGAACCGTTGATTGGTATCGTGGGGCCGTGTTCGTCCGGCAAGTCGGAGCTGGCCCGCCGGTTGCGGCAGCGTCACTATCACGTCAAAGAGATTCGTCAGGAACACTCCGGCGTGCCCTACATGTGGCGGCGTCTCGCCAATCCCGACGTCCTGATCTGGACGTCAGCATGACGGAGGGGGCCCGGCGCGAAGGTCTGGCTAAACCTTCATCCTGGTGGCTCGAGGAGCGGGAGGTCCGTCTGGCTCACGCGCGAGAACACTGTGACTGTTACATCGATACGACGAATTTGACGCCGGACGAGGTGCTGGAGCGCGCGCTCGGCTGTCTGGTCGACGTGCGATGATTAAGCCGACCGCGATGCAAACCTTGTACTCTGGGGTGAAGAGGAGTTGGATGACGAGGTCATTTTCAGCGTCTGAGATTCCCTATCTGGGTATTGTAGGATGGTCCAACAGTGGTAAAACGACGCTCTTGGAGGCCCTGATCGAGGTGCTCCAGGAGCGCGGCTACCGGATAGCCGTCGTCAAACACACACACCATCGGGACGTGGAGACGGATCTGCCCGGTACGGATTCGCGGCGGCTCTGGGAGGCGGGCGCGTCCCATACGGCGTTCTGGACCCCCGAGCGTGTCGTGCACACGCATCGTTGGTCGTCGCCGCCCCCGTTGGGTGCCGTGTTGGAGGGTGTTCACGACGTCGATCTGATTATTATCGAGGGCTACAAGCGAGGCACATTTCCCAAAATCGAGGTCATCCGTGCCGACCGGGAACCTATCCTGATCCCCGAATTGGAAGGGCGCATCGCTTGCGTCACCGATGTTCCCGATTTGGCGTGCGATGTGTCCATCTTTGGACCAGACGCGGTGGAGGCGATCGCGGATTTCATCGTGGTCGGTTTCTTAGCCCGGAAGACGGAGGATGCAGGCAATGGGTGAATGGCAGGAGGTGGATCACACAGCGGATCTCAGCATCCGCGTGCAAGGTGATGACCTTGCGGATCTCTTCCGCACAGCTGCGCGGGGCATGTTCTCCCTGATCGTCGATCTCGACGACGTTCCACGCGCCGAACATCACGAGATCACGCTGGGGGCCCCGGACGTCGAGGCGCTGCTGGTCGACTGGCTCAACGAGCTTCTCTATCTGGGGGAGCAGGAGACGCTAAGTGCATTCGCGCACTTCGCGTTCACGAAGCTGACGTCCACGTCGCTGCGCGCGGAGGTCTGGGGCGGCTCCGTCGCCACCTATCGGACCTACATCAAGGCGGCGACGTATCATAATCTGAACGTTCGACGCACTACGCGCGGTTACGAGGCGGAACTCGTCTTCGATGTGTGAGGGATAACAAGTCAACAAGTCTCGGGCTCTTGAGGCGTGTTATAATAGAGTTCTAACGTCATCCTCATCTGTAAGTATTCTCGCTCTGTTAGGGTTTAGACCGACGCAAGGCACCTTGAGCTAAAATTAGTAAAAATCTGTGTACTCTGTGGTAAAAGTTGAAGGAGGCTAGGTAGATGTCTAGCGAACCACGCAAACAAGACTTTGATCGTATCGATGAGTATACTTGGGAGCTTTCAGAGATATTCGCTGCTCGCATGCGCGTCCCGGTGCGCATCTACGGCAACGACCGGATCTTCGATCGGGCCTTTGGTGATCGTTCTATTCCGCAATTGATCAACGTCTCGATGTTGCCGGGCATCGTCGGGTACGCCATGGCAATGCCGGACATGCACCAGGGCTATGGCTTTCCCATCGGCGGGGTGGCGGCCTTTGACGTCGATGAAGGCATCGTCTCTCCCGGCGGAGTGGGCTACGACATCAACTGCGGCGTGCGTATGTTGGCCTCGAATCTGGAGTATGAGGAGATCGAGTCGCATCTTAGAGATTTGACTGTCACCATCTACCAGAACTGTCCCAGTGGATTGGGGGGCGGGGGAGCGGTGCATCTCAATCAAAAGGAGTTGGAGCGCGTTCTGGAAAACGGCGCCGAGTGGGCGCTGAAGAACGGTTATGCAGAAAAGGACGACCTGTTGCGCACAGAGAACGGCGGCAATCTCGACGGGGCCAACGCCGACGCCGTGCCGTCGCGCGCCAAGGAGCGCGGCGTGCCGCAGCTGGGTTCGCTGGGATCCGGAAACCACTTTTTGGAGATCGACGTCGTTGACCAGATCTACGACGCCGACGTCGCCGACGTCTTTGGCCTACGCCGGGGCAAAATCGTCGTACAGATTCACTGTGGCTCTCGGGGGTTGGGTCACGAGGTCTGTTCCCAATACCTGCGCCGCTTGCAGAAGACGTCCCGCAAATACGGCTTCAACGTTCCCGACCGCGAGCTGGTCGCCGCGCCTATCGATTCACCGGAGGGACGGGATTACATGCAGGCCATGTACGGGGCGGCAAACTACGCCTTCGCCAACCGTCAGGTGCTGGCGCACTTCGTGCGGCGCTCCTTCGAGCAGGTGTTGGCGGGCAAGGTGGGTGATTGGCACTTGCGGCAGGTCTACGACGTGGCGCACAACATCGCCAAGATTGAGCGCCACACCTTTGGGGGGGAGTCGCGGCGCTTGGTGGTGCACCGGAAGGGCGCTACGCGCGCCTTTGCGCCCGGTCATCCGGATCTGCCCGACGTATACAAACAGACCGGACAGCCTGTCCTGGTGCCCGGCTCCATGGGCACGGCGTCGTACGTCCTCGTCGGCACCGAACATGCCATGCGTGAGACGTTCGGCTCTACCTGTCACGGGGCCGGTCGGACCATGAGCCGTAGCCAGGCCAAGCGTGAGGTCTGGGGGGAAGATCTCCTGGAGCGTCTCGAGCAGGAGGGGATTGTCGTCCAGGCCGGAAGTATGCCCGGGTTGGCAGAGGAGGCCCCGGCCGCATATAAGGACGTTAGTGAGGTCGTGGACTCCGTGGAGGGCGCGGGAATCGCACGTAAAGTGGCGCGGGTGCGACCCGTCGCCGTCATCAAGGGGTAAAGCTGATCGTCTGTACCTAAAAACGGCCTGCTGCGCTAGATTGGCGGCAGGCCGTTTGGGTATCCTCTCAATTGTTAACGGCTAGTGAACGTGCTCGTGTTCAACTTCCTCCTCGGTGGCGGGGCGCACGTCGAGCACCTCAACATTGAAGTGTAGAGTCTCCCCGGCCAGCGGGTGATTGTAGTCGCCCAGGACGCGCTCTTCTTCAACCTCGCGGATGTGCATGGGAGCGGTGCGTCCCTCGTCGTCCTGGACCTCAAAGACGATCCCTTCTTCTATGGGCACGTCTGAGGGGAAAGCATCGCGGGGGATCCACATGGTGGCTTCTTCGTCATGCTCACCATAGGCTTCTCCCGGAGCGACGGTGACTTGCTTGCTTTCACCTACTTGCATCCCCGTCAGCGCCTCCTCCAGCCCTGGGATAATGTTGCGATGTCCATGAAGGTATACCAGCGGAGCGTGTCCCTCTGAGGAGTCCACGACTTCTCCGGTATCCAGTTTTGCTTCGTATTCAATCGTCACCACCATGTCGTCCTTGACTTTTTCTGATGCCATTGTTCACTCCTTAATGGTTAACATATTGCTACGAACGAGCACCGCCCGCGGCTGTAACCACGGACGGCGCTTGTTACTCTCGTTAGTATCATAATCCCGTGGGAACGTCTCTGCCTTCAGTATAAATGCCTGGCGTTTCCTGTCAAGCGCTCGATGGTTTGGTGAGTATTCCTGCTCACCGCAGAGCCTACGCAGTGCAGAGAGAGAAAAGTGGTCCTTTCTCTGCGTGCTCAGCGCTCTTTGTGGTGAAAAGTCGATGGACTTATGGGATTTCGAAGCGAGTGGTCAGCGAAGACCCGCGCCAATGTCGCAGAACG
>CAZCPK010000286.1:0-5670 GCA_964500755.1 uncultured Anaerolineales bacterium | reverse complement strand
AAAGGCAGCGTTTGCCACGCGCTTCCTGTCACAATGCAGAAAAGGTCTGGTGAGCCCCACTAGCGTAGCCTACAGCACTAGTTTCAGGGACACTCACTCCCCTATCCGGCAAAGTCCCAGAGACCCATTTTCTATTAGCCTGCACTTGATTATTTCCCTATCTTGGGCCATACTAACACCTACATGGCCAAATTCTCGATAGTGAAGGAGCGCAGGATGTCCGTAGTCAATCAAAAAAAGGGCGCCCCCAAATCTCTGACCCTACACCCGATTAGACTACCGGGCTTCTGCACCGTCTATCTGCTGCACGGCACCGAAGGCGCGGTCTTGATAGACGCTGGGCCGCCCGGGCAGGCCGACCGCATTATGGCGGGCATCGCAGCCGCCGGCGTTCAACCCGAGGACGTTCGCCTGATCCTGATCACGCACGGACACACCGATCACTTCGGCAGCGCGGCGGCCCTGCGTGAGCGCCTCGACGCGCCTGTCGCCGTCCACGCGGACGACGCGGCAGCGCTGCAGGCGGGCGCCCACGTCGAGGGAAGCCTGACCCCCACGAGCCGGGTGATCGCCCTGCTCACTAACCTGCCCTTCAATCCCATCGAAGCCGACGCTCCTCCGGTAACGCCCGACCAGACGTTCAAGGCCCCCTGGCGCCTCGACCGCTACGGCATCCCGGGCGAGGTCGTGCTCACGCCGGGTCATACGCCCGGCTCGATCACTGTGCTGCTGGACGACGGACGCGCCATCGTGGGCGACCTGGTGATGGCAGACTGGGGACGCTTAGGCCGGCGACCCGGCCCGCCCATGGTCGCCTGGGACCTGGCTCGCAACCGGGAGAGTCTGCGCGAGGTACTGGCGCACGGGCCGCACACGTTCTATCTGACGCACGGCGGTCCGTTCCAGCGCGACGCCGTGGACGCCTATCTCAAGAGGAGTGCGACATCATGACTGTCCGACCCATTCTGCAGCTCGGCGATCCGATCTTGTGGGAGGTCAGCGACCCCATGACCGATCTGGCGGCCCCGAGGACACAGACGGCACTGCGCGATCTCTGGGAGACGTTGCACGACTTCCAGGCGACCCACGGCTTCGGGCGGGCCATCGCCGCACCGCAGATCGGCGCGCGGCAGCGGATCATCGTGGTCGACATGGAGACGAACGCTTTCCAAGACGCGCTCATCAACCCGGAGATCACCTGGGCCTCCGACGAGGAGAGCGAGCTCTGGGACGACTGCTTCAGCTTCCCCGAGCTGCTGGTGCGCGTCCGACGCGCCGCCCGCATCCGCGTCGCCTACCGGGACGCCAGCGGCGCGCAACACACCATCGACGCCGCCGGCGATCTCTCCGAGCTGCTCCAGCACGAGATCGACCACCTGGACGGCATCCTGGCGGTCCAACGCGCTCTCTCACCCCGCGCCTTCTGCACGCGCGCGGAGTGGGAGCGGCGGTATAAACAAACACATCACCGAAAAAGAGGTTAACATGTCAGCAAGAAAATCACGATCCCTGCCGCGCCCCATTATCTACAAGATCCAAGACATCTACGACTTGATTGACGAACAACACTGGCAGGAGGCTTACCAACGGCTGAACGAACTCGATAAGCGCTACATGGATCATCCCGAAGTGCTGGAGATCCGGTTGGAAATCGCCCAGGCGTTGGGAAACCACACGGAGTTCGTTGAGGCCGGCGAAGCCTTGTTGGAGCAAGAACCCAATCGTCCCGATCTCCTTCACGCCGTAGGACACGCCTATCTGATGAAGGGACACATCGTCCTGGCGAGCGAAAAATTCGAACGTATCCTCGAGGAACATCCCACGTACTCGGAGAGTCAACAGATACGCAATATAACCAAGGAACTCAACATCGAGATCGCCGAGCAACTGGCAGAGACCGACCTCCCCGGCATTGACGTGGCGAGAAAAAACGAACAGGTTCAGCTCTTACTTAATCAGCAGAAACTTCGCCAGGCCCGCCAGATAGCCGAGACGCTCATTCGAGAACATCCAAACTTCGCGCCGCCCTATAACAATCTCAGCCTGATCTACTGGCAGAATGGGCAACTTGAGAAAGCCATCGCAACTGAAAAAGAGGTATTGACGTTTGAACCAGACAACATCCACGCGCTGGCGAACCTTGTACAATTTCTGTATTTGCAAGGCCAGAAAGAAGAAGCCACCACCTATGCCGAGCGTCTCAAACGCTCGCAGTCTGAGGGCTGGGAAGCGGCGGTCAAGCGTGTCGAAGCGCTGACCTATCTGGAGGACTTTGAGGGCGTATTGAACACGACTGCAACGTCGGAAGAGGAGATGGCAAAGCTCTCGCCCAGAAACAAAGCGTACGTCTATCACCTCGCCGCTGTGGCGGCGGCGCGACTGGGCAATGAGGAGCAAGCCATGAAATATTGGGTGAACTCCCTTAGCCACGATCCCAGCCTATCCCTGGCGCAACACAACCTGGAGGACTTCCAGCAACCCGTGGGTGAGAGACACGCACCTTGGCCGTTTCTACTGGGCAATTGGTTGAGCCTGCCCGCTATCCACGCGCTCAAAGAGCATGCCGAGCGCACCACCAAATACGGGGACACGGACAAGGGCCAGAAGCGCGCGGAGAAGGCAGGAGAGCGCCTGTTCCAGCGATATCCCATCCTCGAAGAGCGCATCCCGCTTCTTTTAATGCGGGGGGATCCTTTTGGCAGACAGATGGCCTATCTCATAGCTACGATGATAGAGACGCCGAAGACACTGGATGCGCTCAAGACCTTCGCGTTCAGCCAGCGCGGCCCCGACCAGCTGCGCATGGAGGCCGCCCAAGTCCTCGTACGGGCCGGGGCCATCCCTTCCGGTCCCCAGAGGCTGTGGCTCAAAGGGGAGTGGCGAGAGATGATGCTCATCGGCATTGAGATCTCTCCAGAACCTATGCGTGCGTTCTCCCACGACGTCGAGAGATTAATGATGAAAGGCACCGAAGCATTACATGCGGGACAAGGCGCCAGGGCAGAGCGTTACTTCAAGGCCGCCTTGGAAAAGGAACCCGAATCCCCCAGCATTCTAAACAATCTGACGGCTGCGTACGAAATGCAAGGTAAGCAAGAGCTGGTGGATGAGATGCTCATCCGCATCCGCCGCGACTTCCCGGACTATTTCTTCGGCCTCGTGACGGAAGCGCGAATCCTCATCCAGGAGGGGGAATTGGAGAGCGCCCAGGAGATGCTCAACCCGCTCCTCCAGCGCCGCCGGCTGCACACCACGGAAATGAGCGCGTTGTGCAACGCGCTAGTCGACCTGGCCATAGAGCGAGGAGAGATGGAAAACGCACGGCAGTGGTTGGAAATATGGGAACGTGTATACCCTGATCACCCCAGATTGGAGTATTATCGTTTTATGCTCGCCTAGGGTTCGTTACCCCATAACTCCCAGAGGGTGTGATCTGACCAGCTGCGCGAAACCCGGGAAAGCGTTTCGGGCTTGCCCGCCACAAGTGCCAAAGGATCTGTTTATCCATGATGTTCAAAACCGCGCGGGCAGTTATACTGTTGTGAATCTAAAGCGGGCAGGGTTGAACCTCCGCCACATACCGTGAGGGGAGAAGTGAGCTATGGACAAGTTAACCTTAACACGTCGTAAATTCTTGCAGTTCCTGGCCTCATCGAGCGCCGGCGCCGTGCTGACCGCCTGCGGCGCCCAGCGTCTGGTGACGCCGAGGTCGACAACGCCCGCTACCACAGTACCCCCTGTTACAGAAGTCGCTGCGACCGAGCAGCCCACCGATACGCCGGAAACCGCTGCTGATGCCACCCCACTTCCCGTCACGGCGACGCCCTCACCATCCTATCCCTACCTCGCGGTGGCCCACGGCGAGGATCCCCAGGCCGTGACCCGGGCCGCCATCGCAGCGCTGGGCGGCATTGAGCGCTTCGTCAAGCCGGGCGACCGGGTGATCCTCAAGCCCAACATCTGCACAGACTACTACACCTACGAGTACGCCGCCACGACCAACCCCGAGGTGATGGCAGCGCTGACCGCGCTCTGTCTGGGCGCGGGCGCCAGGTCCGTCACGGCCATGGACTCGCCCTTCGGCGGTACACCGCAAAGCGCCTACGCGCGCAGCGGCATCGAAGCGGCGGTCAACGGCGCGGGCGGCGTCATGGAAATTATGAAGCACGGCAAGTTCCAGGAGACGCCCATCCCCGAAGGCGAAAGCATCCAGGCATGGCCCGTCTACCAGGAGCTGCTCAACGCCGACGTGGTGATCAACGTGCCCATCGCCAAGCATCACAACCTCGCGCGCCTCACCCTCGGCTGCAAGAACCTCATGGGCTGCATCCTCAATCCCGGCGGCATCCACGCCGACCTCCACACCCGCATCGTCGACCTGGTCAGCCTGATCCGCCCGCAGCTCACCGTCGTCGACGCCATCCGCACGCTGGTCACTCGCGGGCCCACCGGCGGCAACCTGGACGACGTCAAGATCCAAAACACGATTATCGCCAGCGCGGACATCGTCGCCGCCGACGCCTACGCCACCCGCTTCTTCGACCGGGAGCCGGATGAGATCGGCTACATCCGGGAGGCCGCGGCGCGGGGCTTGGGCACGCTCGACCTGAGCAGCGTCAAGATCGAGGAAGTCTCGCTATGACGGTCATCTTCGTCCGCGTCTCGCCCCCGGAGAGGAGCTGACCATGTCCGCGCGCTGGTGGCGCCGTTTGCGACAGGCGACGCAGGTCGTCGCCTTTGGGCTCTTCCTCTACCTCTTCGTCGCCACGACCGCCTTCGACGCTCGCCGCACCTGGGCCGACCTCTTCTTCCGGTTCGACCCGCTGGTCGCGCTGACGGCGTCGCTCGCCGGACGCGCCCTGGTCGGTGGATTGGCGTGGGCCGGCGTGACGGTGCTCGTGACGCTGCTCTTCGGGCGCGTCTGGTGCGGCTGGATCTGCCCCTTGGGGACGCTGCTCGACTGGATCCGCCCCCGGAAACACCGCCCACGCACCGCCGCGCCCGCCGAGGGCTGGCGCACGGTCAAGTACCTGCTGCTGGGCGTCATCCTCGTCGCGGCGCTGCTGGGGAATCAGTCGCTGCTCGTCCTCGACCCCATCACGCTGCTCTCCCGCTCCATGGCGACGGCGCTCTGGCCCGCGCTCAGCCGCGCTGTCATGATCGCCCAGACCTTCCTCTATGGCTTCGACGTGCTCTGGCCCGTGCTGGACCTCCTGGACGCGCACCTCATCTATCCGCTCTTCAAGGGGATGACCTCGGTCTTCACACTGGGCGTGCCCATCGCGCTGCTCTTCGCCGGCGTCGTCGCCCTCAACTGGGTGGCGGAGCGCTTCTGGTGCCGCTATCTCTGTCCGCTGGGCGGCCTGCTGGGCCTGCTTTCACGGCTCTCCCTGCTGCGCCGGGACGTCGGTGAGCGCTGCGCCCGCTGTGCGCGCTGCACCGGGCGCTGTCCCACCGGCACCATCGACCCGCAGGACGGCTACCGCAGCGACCCGGCGGAGTGCATCGTCTGCTACGACTGCATCGTCGACTGCACCCGCGAGGGCGTGGCCTTCCGCTGGCAGCTGCCGGACTACGGCCCGGCCCCCGCCCACGACTACGATCCGCGCCGCCGGGAGCTGCTCGCGGGCCTGGGGATGGGCGCCGCCGTGGCCTCGCTGGCGACCATCG
>CAZCPK010000285.1:0-5675 GCA_964500755.1 uncultured Anaerolineales bacterium | reverse complement strand
TGCTCCCAGAGCAGGCGGCTCACCGGCGCGTTGAAGTAGATCGACCATCCCAGGTCGCCCTGGACCAATCCCGCGAGATAGGCGCCGAACTGCGCCGCCAACGGCTGGTCGAGGCCGTAGTAGGCCCGCAGTTCGGCACGCAGCTCCTCGGTCATCAGCACCGGCGCGTCGGCGGTGGGATCCCCTTCCAGATAGGCCAGCGGATCCCCAGGCATAAGGCGCGGCAGAAAGAAGTTGAGCGTCAGCAGCGCCAGCAGGGTGAGGACGTATTGCAGGACGCGCACGTCCTACTCCAGGAAGCTCAACTTGTTCATGGCGATGGGAATGCCCAAGCCCATACCGCCCTGCGTGTAGAACCACGTTCCCGGCGCGTCGACGTCGTAGACGGTCCACATCTTGGGATGCCAGAGCGTCAGGACGGGCAGCTCCTCGGCGACGATCAGCTGCAGCTCCGCGACGACTTCCCGCCGCGCATCCGCGTCGACCAGCGTCGCCTGCTCCGCGAAGCGCGCGGCGTACGTCGGGTTATCGTAGACGTCGGCGGGCCAGGTGGGCGTCTGCAAGGTGGCGGGGTTGGCGATGCCGCCGTGCCCGTTGATCGCCAGGTCGAAGGTGCCCTCGCGCAGCAGGCCGTCGATGGTGCTGCGGTCGCCGGTCTGCACCGCGACCTCGAGGCCCACCGCCCGCAGGTCGGCCTGGACCAGCTCCGCCTCACGGGCGTAGTTCGGCGTGGTGATGAGCGTCAGCGCGGAACCGGCAGCGCCTTCCGCCGCCAGCGTCTCGCGCGCCGCAGCAGGGTCGTGGGGATAGGTCGGCAGGTCGGGCGCGTGCCACGGGCTGAAGGGCGAGAGGATGCCCGTGCTGGCAACGACGGCGCCGTCGTGGGTCACCTGCGTGACGATGGCCTCCCGATCGACGGCGTGGGCGATGGCCCGACGCACCGCGACCGCGTCCAGGGGCGCCCGCTGCGTGTTGAAGATCAGCTGCAGCACCCAAAAGCTTGGCCCCTCGAGAACCCCGTAATCCGGATTGTCGCGCAAAGACTCCACAGCGGTGCGCTCCTTTCCAGAGAACGACGCCCAATCGATCTCCCCGGTCTCCAACGCCAGCGCCTGATTCTCCACCTTGACGAAGGTCAGCGCGTCGACCGTCGGCACGCCCCGGAAGTAGCCCGGGTTGGCGGCGTAGCGGTAGCGCCCTTCGGCCTTGCTGTAGTCGCTCAGCGTGAAAGGACCGGAGCCGAGCACCGCGTCGTCCTCCAAATACCGCGCCGGATCGTCCACGTCGGCCCAGACGTGCGCGGGGATGATGGGCAGGGAACCGAAGAGCGTCTCGTGGGCGCCCGCCAGCGGCGCATCGAGCGTTACGGTCACCGTCCGCGCGTCGGCGGCTTCGACCTGCGTCACCCGATCCACCGACCACGACCAGGTGAAGGCCTCGGGGTGCGCCTGGAAGTATCGAAAGGTGAAGGCCACGTCCTCGGCGGTGAGTTGCGCTCCGTCGTGCCAGGTCACGTCGTCGCGCAGCGTAAAGGTCCACGTCGTCCCGTCCTCAGACGTCGTCCACCGCTCCGCCAGCCAGGGGATGACGCCGTCGGCGTCCTTCCACGTCAGCGAGTCGAAGAGCAAGGACATCCTCACGTACCCCGGTCCCCTCGAGTAGAAGGCGAAGGGCGAGGGATAGCCCCAGTCATCGCCGGGCAGCGTCAACGTGCGTGGCCCGGTCGTCGGTGCGGGCGCTGCCGTGCCCGCCTCCCCCGGCGAGGCGCAGCCGGTAAGCAGTAGCACAAGGATCAGTCCTGTCCGCCAGTTCACGTAGGATTTCATCAACCTCCTCCTTTATTCAAGGTGATCGTGGACCACTTGTTGCAATTGATTGCAACAACCAACAGTATAAATTAATTCGGGAAATCGTCAATACGTGGGAAAGAGGCGTGCGGGTGCAACGCCCGTCATCTAAGTTGAAATCTGGTCAGTTTAGGGGGATAATGAGCGGCGTAATTCATAACTCTGTCCCAGATGAAAGCAACCGATCATTAACGCACAACGGCTGGAGACCAACGTGAAGAGATCAACACAATCGACTCAACATCATCCCTCAAGACGCGGCCGGGGACCGATCGTCGCGCTGCTCATCGTGCAGCTGCTGACGGGCATGGTCCTTTCCGCGCAGCGCTACTTCTTCCCCATCTACGTCGAGGAGACGCTGCAGCAGACTGCCGTCGTCGTCTCCGCTTTCGCCGCCGGCGGGCAGGTCGCCGGGATGGTCGCCGCGGTCCTGGGCGGCACGCTGCACGACACGTTGGGGCGCAAGTGGACGTTGATGCTGGGGCTGCTCGGCTTCTTGAGCGCCAGCTTTACGGTGCTGGTGCAGCCGCTGCCGCTCGTCGCCCTGCTCTGGGCGCTCAACGGCTTCGGGCTGGGGCTCTACGCGCTGGGCTCGCAGGGCTATCTCATCGACGTGGCGGGGGCGACGCAACTGGGCCTGGTCTCCGCGCTCTACCACTGGGGCCTGACGTTGGGCGGCGCGCTGGGCAGTCCAGGCACCGGACTGCTCCTCGACGCGCGGGGGTTCAGCGGCTTCGGCCCGGTGCTGATCGCCTTCGCGGGCGGGACGTTGCTACTCGGCGTGCTCTTCCTGCCCAACCTGCAGCGCCAGAGCCGCCAACGAGGGCCGGGCTTCCTCGAAGCGCTGCGCGGCTACGCCGCCGTCATCCGCCGCCCCGTCGTCGCGCGCCTGGCCCTGCTGCGCTCCCTGCCGACGTTCTACTGGGGCATGGCGACGGTACTGATCCCGATCCTCATCAACGAGGCCGCCGCGTCGAAGACGGCGGTGGCGATCTACGCCACGGTGAGCCAGGTGCTGGCGTCACTGGCGCAGATGCTCTTCGGGCGCCTGGCGGACCGGCACGGCGGGCGGCTCCCCACCCTGCTGGCCTTCGGCACGCTGGTCGGCGCCATCTTCGGACAGGCGCTTTTTGTACAGCACCTGTGGAGCTTCTACGTCTTCGGCGTGCTGGGCGCCTGCGCCGCCTGGGGGATCTCCACGCTGATGCCGTGGTTGGTCGCCGACACGACGGCGCCGCGCCTGCGCGGTCGTGTCCTGGGCACGCTGCACCTGGTCTGGAGCGTCGGGATGATGGTCGGCTCGCTGGTCGGCGGGGCGCTGGTGGAGATCGAGCCGGGGCTGCCGTTCTACGCCGCCGGATTGGTCAACGTCGGGGCGTTCCTCGTGGCACGCGCCTTTTTCCGCAAATAGTCGGGTGGTCAACGGATTGAGCGGATTTACCTGATTTTCACTTGTCCAATCCGTTTACTCCGTTCAATCCGTTGACATTTTTGAAGGAGCCACGGGTGCAGCACCTAACTCAAAGAGATACGCAGGTGCCGGAGCGCGGCCCGCGCCGACGCGACTTTGTTCTCGGACCGGTCGTCGGTCCAGACGTGACGCCAGACGCGCCGCTCACGGGGGAGCGCCAGACCGATGTAGACGAGGCCCACCGGTTTCTCCGCCGTGCCGCCCGTCGGTCCC
This sequence comes from uncultured Anaerolineales bacterium, assembly GCA_964500755.1. GTDB lineage: Bacteria > Chloroflexota > Anaerolineae > B4-G1 > SLSP01 > G713. The sequence continues at coordinate 2,144 of CAZCPK010000285.1, read as the reverse complement.
GCGATACCGGTGATGCCAATACCCACGTCGGCGCCCAGGCGCACCCGGACGCCCCCCGCCATCGCCGCCGCGACCTGCGGGCTGACGGCGCCCCATCGGCGCAGCAACGCCGCGTCGACGTCCAGCACGCTCGCCTTGACCGCGTCGGCGTAGGCGATGACGCCGCCCAGGAAGTAGGCGGAGCTCCCCGGCACCTCGGTGATCCTATGCCCCAGCAGCCCGCCGGTGCAGGACTCAGCGACGGCTAACGTCCAGTTGCGGGCTTTGAGCAGACGGGCGACGGCATGTACTTCGCGCATAGTAACCTCGCTAATTGAGATCGTGAATTAGCCCCGGAATCTGCTGTGGCGAACGATAAACGCTATCCCAAATCCCAGGATTGTGAGCACTGTCAGCGCCGCCCCCGCATAGACCGAGATGGGGCAGAAGCGCCAGAGGACCTCATGCTCACCGGCGGGCAGCGCCACGGCGCGCAGCAGACCGAAGGCCCGTAGCGAAGGCACGCGCTCGCCACCAACGTAGGCCACCCACCCCGGATAGGCGATCTCACTGAAGACGACCACACCGGGCGCGCTCAACTTCACCTCAGCCTCGACGCGCTGCGGACCGAAGTCCGTGATCTCCGCCCGTTCTTCTCCCTGCGCGGGCTGGGGCGTGGGATCGGGCGCCGTCTCCAGCACCGCCGTCTGCAGCGGATCAACCTTGCCCATATCGGAGGTAAAATAGATCGCCGCCTCCTGATTGGGCATGACCGTCACGTCGTGAGTGATCCAGACGGGGCGCTGGCCCAGCGTCAATTTATGAACATAAAGCGTGTGCTCAGTATCCTCCAGCACCTGCGATATACCCGGAAAATCGAAAGTCCGCTGAGACACCACATGATCCACGTTGAGCAACTGCCACCAGCGAATTTCCGGCACCAGGTCTAAGAACTGTTCGTACCGGGCCTGATAGAGCGGTCCGTTCCCCGTCACGTCACGCATTCGAAAGTGAAGTCCTGCATTCCCGCCCAGCGGCAAGTTCGCCTCACTGCTAATGCGCGCCACCGGATCTTGTTCTTCCAAGAGATACATCAATGCCTCGGAGGGCAATGTGTAACCACCTTCGGGTGAGGCTTGCAAAATCACGCCATTATGCGCATGATAAAGATCCAGAAATAGCAACGCCAGCAGCAACAACCAAAACTTGGCAAGCCCATCCCAGCGGGAAACCAGAGCGACATAGCCATAGCCCGCCAGGACGACCAACCCAAACGTGACCAGGAACGCGATCCGCTCCTGGTCGCGAAACAAGTCAAATCCTGGCGCCACCGCATGGAAAATCGGGTAAAGAAAGCCATTCCCACCTAGTGATAGCAAAAGAGAGACCAGGACCACGCAGCCCCAGAACCACGTTGAGGCCTCGCGGATCCCGATAATCGCTACCAACGCCAATGCCAGGGGGATCCAACCAACGTACAACGGCGACCACTCCCCCAAGTTGGGCCGCAACACCCCAAACAGTTCCCGGGGCACAAACCCATGTGCAACCACCTCGTAACTCAAATTGGCCCGTGGCGAACGTCCAGCCATTTCTGCACTGGGCAACCACTGGGGAGCTCCGATAGCCACCACAACCAGTGCGAGCAGCACCGCGGATTTAATCACAAACTGCACGTCGAGACGTAAGTTCCATACACGGAAGAGGAAATACGCGCCGGTGAGATATACAATGTAAAGGAAGGTCTGAAAATGCCCACCTAACACCCCAACCCCAAACGCCACGCCCCCAAACGCCACGGAAAGCAGCGAACGCCGCTGCAGTCCACGTTCCAATAGCCAAAGACCGGCGGGCAACCAGAGCGCAACCTGGAGAATGACCATCTGCAACATGGGATAAGAGGTCAGGAAGCCGCTCAAACCAAACGCGGCACCAGAAATCATCCCCGCCGTCATATTACCCGTAAGCTGACGCACAAACAGACAAGTAAACACCGCTGCCAATCCAAGATAAGCCACGACCTCCAGTTCCAACGCCAGCAGAGGAAAAGTCGGCAGCAAAATCTGCCAGAGGCTCAAAGGATAGAAGACCGTGTACAGACTTTCAGCGACCGCCGGTTCGCCACTGAACGTATAAGGGGACCAAAGGGGCAGCCTTCCCTGACG
>CAZCPK010000284.1:0-5690 GCA_964500755.1 uncultured Anaerolineales bacterium | reverse complement strand
CAGGGAGGCGCTGAGAAGCCCTGGAAAGCCTCAGAACCGCTTCGTTTGCCCGTCGAAAAGAGTTGCATTTTTGCTAAATTGACGTACAATAGAAGGTTAAAGATCACACTGAGAGATTGATCGTGGAAAGAAAAATGCGCCAACAAGGGAAGAAAAACGAGAGCGCGCTCTCGTCCACAGCCGTACTGCTAAGAATTCTGCAGATCGTCCTATCACAGCAGAAACCTCCCGTACGGGAGAAAGGACCAGAAGCAGTCATGGATATGGTGACGAAGGTCGCAGTACGGCCACAGGCGCCGCGAGGAGAGATGAAGACGCAAGTGAGGCAGGCATTGCAAGAGCTAGAAGCCACGCTCGACTACCTGACGCAGGACGAGCGGGCGCTGGTCACGTGCGCCTTCGACTTTGCCTGCCGCGCCCACGGTGACCAGGAGCGCAAGTCGGGCAAGCTCTACATCACCCATCCCCTCTCCGTGGCGACGCTTCTCGGTACGTTGCGTATGGACGCCGCCACCCTCGCCGCGAGTCTGCTCCATGACGTCATCGAGGACACCAGGATTACCTACGAAGAGGTCGAGCGCGCGTTTACCCCGGAAATCGCCCAGCTGGTTGCAGGAGTCACCAAGCTGGGCGAAAACGTTAAGGAACTCCACATGCTCCGCCCGCTCGGCAATCAGGACATGACCTACGAGCAGAAGACGGCAGCCAGCCTGGTCAACCTCTTCCTCTCCATGACGACCGATCTGCGCGTGATGATCATCAAGCTGGCCGACCGCCAGCACAATATGCGCACGCTCCGCTGGCTTCCGCCGGAGAAACAGCGGCGCAAGGCGCGTGAGACCTTCGAGCTCTTCGTGCCCGTGGCCGCACGGTTGGGCATACGTCGCTTTGAGGAGGAGCTGGCCGAGCACTCCTTGCGCATTCTCGAGCCGGAAATGTACAGTGAAATCAAGCAGATGCTGGAGGCGCGCCGTAAGTTACTGGAGCGGAACGTTGAGGACACGATCTCTCAGATCAAGCACAAGCTCTTCACCGCCGATATCTCCGGCGCCGTCACGCCACTGCCGGAAAACATCCTTGATCTCTACCAGTACATTCAGGCCCACGGCTGGGAGAGCGCCCGCACCTACGACGGTCTCCGCCTGCAGATCGTGGTCAAAACTAGAGCCGAGTGTTACGAGGTACTGGGTAACATTCATAGCCTCTTTCAACCCGTCCCCGGACGGGTTATGGACTATATCGCTGCGCCGCAGGAGGGGCTCTACCGCGCACTGCACACCGTCGTCATCGGCCTGCGCGGCCATCCGTTGGAGATACGGATCAACACACACCAGATGGAGTACCTGGCCCAGTACGGCGTCATTGCCTATCTGCAGCGGGATCACGAGAAGAATATGCCAGAGCCCAGCGACTATGAAAGCCCCGCCCTACCGTGGCTTACCGAACTGGCCGAGCTGCCCCAGGACGACCCGGAAGCGTTCCTCGATCTCTTCAAGAGCGAGATCACACCCGAACGCATCCGGGTCTTTACGCCCAAGGGCGACGTGATCGAGCTGCCGCGCGGCGCCACCCCCCTCGACTTCGCCTACGCCGTTCACACGGAGATCGGGCACAGCTGTCGCCGGGCTCTGGTCAACGGGCGTTACGTCCCGCTCAACACGCTGCTACAGAGCGGCGACCAGGTCGAGATTATCAAATCGCTAAAGCTGGGGCCCGAGCGCGCCTGGCTCGACGAGGATTTGGGCTACACCAACCACCCCTACACCCGCCGCCACATCCGCCGCTGGTTTGCCCATCAACCCGAAGGTCAACAGATCCGACAGGGGCGCCAGCAGATCGAACAAGAGATCTTGCTGTGGGGCAATTGCTCCGGTTGGACCGCGGAGGACGTCGCCGAACTGGCCCGTCAACGAGGTCTAACGGAAGAGGATTTCTGTCGTCGGGTCGGACGCGGCGAGATCGATCCCCGCAACCTGGGGATCTTTGTGTTGGAACAGGTGCTCCGTGGGGAGGAGGGTCAACCGCAGCGACTTTCCCTGGAAATTCAGGCTATGGACCGCGCGCACCTGCTCAAGGACGTCGCGGAGATCGTCGCCGAGGACAACCTCAACATGCCCAGCGCCTGGGCCAAGGGCGACGCCGAGACCGGCCTGGCCACGGTCCAGGTCACCCTCGATACGAACAACTTAGAACAGGTCGTGCGCGTCGCCCATCGTGTGGAACACACCCTCAGTATCCTCAAGGTGCAGCGCTGTCCTGGGCCCACGTCGCCCGGCTGCTCCTGTCGGCAGGAAAAGGAGACGTAACGATGTGCGGTCGCTTTACGCTCACCCTCACGCTCGACGACCTGCAACGCGCCTTCCCGGAGTTTGATTTTCCGGTGGATTGGGAGCCACGCTATAATGTCGCCCCGACGCAGGACGTTCCTATCGTGCCCAATAAGGGACCCCGTCAGATGACGCAGGCTCGCTGGGGCCTGATCCCCTTCTGGGCCCAGGACCCGGATATCGGCAACCGGATGATCAACGCGCGCGCCGAGACCGTAGCGGAGAAGTCGTCCTTCCGCGCGGCCTACCGTCGCCGGCGCTGCCTGGTGTTGGCCGACGGCTTCTACGAGTGGAAACGGGAGTCCGGCCAACGTCGCAAGACGCCCTACCTCGTGCGGATGGCCTCCGGTGAGCCCTTCGCCTTCGCCGGCCTCTGGGAGCTCTGGCGCCCCGACGACACGCCCATCGTCAGCTGCACCATCATCACCACCGAACCCAATGCCGTCGTCGCACCCATCCACAACCGTATGCCCGTGATTCTGCCCCGGGAAGCCTACGACCGCTGGCTCTCCCCGGAAGAACAGTCGCCGCGCACGCTCCAACCCCTGCTGGTCCCCCACCCCGCTGACGAGATGACGGCCCATCCCGTCTCGACCTACGTCAACAGCCCGGCCCACGAGGGGCCGCAGTGCGTCGCGCCGGTACCCGACTGACCGTGCCACGCACGCCCACCTTCACCGTCGGGGACGTCCCCGTTTACGGCGACGCGATCCTCGCGCCGCTGGCCGGCTACAGCGAACCCGCCTTCCGACAACTCTGCCACGAGTTCGGCTCCGCTATGAGCTATACGCAACTGCTCGACGCCAAGGCCCTGCTCCACGGCAACGATCACACCGCGCAGCTGGTCGACTTCGCGCCGGAGGAGCGCCCGCGCGTCTGCCAGATCTTCGGCAGCGACCCATCACTGCTCGCCGCCGGAGCCCGGCGTCTGCTGCCGCTCGGTCCCGACGTCATCGACCTCAATCTGGGCTGTGCGGTGCGCAAGATCCTCAGCCGGGGCGCGGGCGCGGCGCTGCTCCGCGACCTCTCCGCCGTCGCCGAGACGCTGCGCGCGCTCAGGCGCGCCGTCCCCCTGCCGGTTACCGCCAAGATCCGCCTGGGCTGGAACGACGACCGCCGCACCTACCTGGAGATCGCGCGGGTGCTGGAGGAGCACGGCGCCGCGCTCATCGCCGTGCACGGGCGCACCGCCGCCGACACCTATCAGACGCCCGCCGACTGGGAGGCCATCGCCGAGATCAAGCAGGCGGTCTCCGTGCCGGTCCTCGGCAACGGCGACGTCCGGAGCGTCGCCGACGTGGCCCACATGAAGCAACAGACCGGCTGCGACGCCGTCATGGTCGGGCGGGCCGCGATGGGCAACCCGTGGTTCTTCGCCGGGCGCGACCTCGACGCGGTTCCCGCCACGGAACGCTATCCCATCATGCGTCGCCACTTGCGCATGATGGTCGACCGACTGGGCCGGCGTCTGGGCGTCCTCCACTTCCGCAAACACGTGGTACAATACGTGCGAGGACTGGAGAACAGTCGCCGGCTCAAGCGGACGTTTCTGGCCTGCACGACGCCGGAGACATTACTCGACCTCTTTCACACGCTGGAAAACGTTTCCACGTGCAAACGTTAGAACGTTTTAACAACCTTACTTCGGATTTTTGACTTCAACTTTCCCAAGGAGCATCACAATGCCAGAAACTGACCAGAAGATCGACCGCAGGATTTCCATCGAGGCCGTCGCCACCTATCCCCGACCCGGCATGGCTATCCCCAAACAGATCGCCTTCAGCCCCGACGACGCGCTCATCACCTACCTCCACAGCGGGGCGGGCGATCTGCACCAGCAGCTCTACGCCGCCCACCCGACCACGGGCGAGCGCCGGCTGCTGGTCACGCCGCCGGAGGGCGGGGACACCGAGGAGACGCTTTCGCTGGAGGAGAAACTCCGCCGCGAGCGCGCCCGCCAACGCGCCCTGGGCATCACGCGCTACGCCTGGGCGGAGGAAGCCCAACGCCTGCTGATCCCGCTGCGCGATGGGCTCCACGTCCAGGAAGGCGACGCGGCGCCGCTGCGCAAGGTGGTGGACGCCGACGGCGGCCCCCTGCTCGACCCGCAATTCTCGCCCGACGGCGAGCGCATCGCTTACGTCCAGGACGCCGAGCTCTACGTCGTGGACGTCGACGGAGGGGACGCCCCGCGCCGGCTGACCTACGGCGCCCGCGAGAACGGCACCCTGCACGGCCTGGCGGAGTACGTCGCCCAGGAGGAGATGGGCCGCCGGCGCGGCTTCTGGTGGTCGCCCAACGGCGAGCGGCTGGCGTTCACCGCCGTGGACAACCGTCACATCCCCGTCTACCGCATCGTCCACCAGGGCAAGGACACGGTCGGCCCCGGCGCCCAGGAGGACCACTACTACCCCTTCGCCGGACAGGCCAACGCTCGCGTGCGACTGGGCGTCCTGCCGATCACCGGCGGCGAACCCGTCTGGATGGACCTCGGCGACGACGAGGACGTCTACCTGGCCCGCGTCGACTGGTGGCCCGACGGCACGCTGACGGCGCAGATCGAGAACCGCGCGCAGACGGAGCTCCGCCTCGTGCGCTTCGATCCCGCCACCGGCGAGCCCACATCGCTGCTGACGGAACGCAGCGACGTCTGGATCAATCTGCACGAGCTGCTGCGCCCCCTCGACGACGGTCGCTTCCTCTGGGGCTCGGAGCGCACCGGCTTCCGACACCTCTACCTCTACGACCACGACGGCACGCTGATCCGCGCCCTCACCGCGGGCGAATGGATGGTCGACGCGCTGGAGGGCGTGGACGAGGAGCAGGGCCTGGTCTACGTCACCGGAACGCGGGCGACGCCACTAGAGCGCCATCTCTACACCGTTCCGCTGGAAGGCGGCGAGCCGCGCCGCATCACGCGGGCAACGGGTCAACACAGCGTGACGTTGGATCATGCCTGCCGCCGCTTCGTGGACATGCACCACGCCATCGACCGCCCACCGTCACTCACGCTGCGCGCGCTCGACAACGACGCGCTGCTCACCGTGCTCTACGACGAGGACGACCCGCGCATCGACGAGCTGAACCTCCGCCCACCGGAGCTGGTGACGCTGGAGAGTCGCGACGGGGTGACGCTCCACGGCGCGCTCTTCCGTCCAGAGGGGGACGGCCCTTTCCCCACCGTCGTCAGCGTCTACGGCGGCCCCCACGCGCAGCGGGTGACCAACGGCTGGGATTTGACCGTGGACGTACAAGCGCAGTATCTCCGCCAGCTGGGCTTCGCCGTCTTCAAGCTCGACAATCGAGGGAGCGCGCGGCGCGGCCTGGCCTCGTCCGTCGCACGCCGGGCCCGCGGGGCATCCT
>CAZCPK010000283.1:0-5693 GCA_964500755.1 uncultured Anaerolineales bacterium | reverse complement strand
CAGCTTCATCTCGTAACAGACAAACTTTTGCCTCAAAGTGATAGGTAGCTAATATGATGATCCAAAAACGGGGTGATCGTATCTAAACGATCACCCCGCGAAGCAACTCAGGGAATAATCGTGGCTCTTTGGGATTTCGCCGGATGCAAAGACAACGTTTGCCACGCGCTTCCTGTCACAATGCAGAAAAGGTCTGGTGAGCCCCACTAGCGTAGCCTACTGCACTAGTTTTAGGGACATGGTTTTTAGAAGCACTCACTCCACTATCCGGCAAAGTCGCAGAGACCCATAATCGTACTGGAATCCCTTACTCCCAGATCACTGCTGCTGCCAGAACCAGAGTCCGGGCGCGCCAGGATACCAGGCAGCGTTCGACGTGTGCGCGTAGGTACATGCCCAGGTCGCGCCATTGTAGGTCACGACGTCGTCGACCGCGTAGGTCACGCCGGGTTCCCAGGAGCTCCGCGCATCGCCGCCGAAAATCTCCGGGTAGAGCCGGCGCATGGTGAAGTCCACCCAGACGATGCCAACGTCCTGGCGGGAGTCGGTTGCGGAAATGAGCGCACCGGAGACCGACGAGGGCAATCCCGCAGGGTACCAGGGCGGATTATCAGGGCTGACGTCAAAGCTGCTGGTCTCCTCAGGATCGTCGCCGTAGTACCAGTCGGCAGGGTATCCGATCTGGTACATGACCGGATTTGGGGCCGCCGCGTCGGCGAAGTCGATCATGCCCCACCCTCCGGCGCGCAGAAAGACGTCCATACTGCCCATGTCCTGGATGTCGTCAACGAAGATGACGTCACCCCGATAGGTGGGGGGCAGGTTATCGGCGAAATGAAAGTGTTTGAGAAAGAGCTGATAGTCCGGATTGTAAGATTTGACCAACATTTCCCACTCCCGGGCGAGATCGTCGGTGACCGGAGCGTTGGTCTGGCCTTGCTCACCGGCGTAGTCGTAGAACTCCACGTCGACGCCAAAGCCCACCACGCTGGGATGGTGCTGGAAGGCCAGCAGGACGGCCTCAATCTGCTCGGCGACGTCCGCGTGCCCCGGCTCGACCTGCAGGAAGACGTCGATCCCCTGCGCATCGAAGTACTCCAGATAGTCCTCGTGACTGTGACCGGTCGGGACGAAACGGATTAAGGGATCGGTACCCGTCCAACCCGCCGGTTCCGGGAATTCCAGCATCACGCCCCCGTTGTCGTAGTCCGCCTCCCCGACGATCCATACGACAAACGGGTCGGCTGCGTTGTAGTTACTCTGGAACTCTGTGATGGCCTCACCCCACGTCTCTTCAGTCGGAAAATCGAAGGGTTGATTGGGCAGGTCGTCCGGATCGTACGTGGCTCCATAGCCAGAGGAGCGCAAACCCGCCCACGCCACGGCGGCGGTCGCGCCGGCAGGCTCCAATGTCAAGTTGATGATCTCCTCCCCACTGGTAATCGTACCCCGGATAAAGCCCGGCCGATAACCGGGGGCCGTCACGCGCACATAGCCCGGTTCACTATCGTCTCCGATGGTGCAGACGGGATGAACCAGATCATAGACACCGTCACTGGTAACGGCTACCGACTCGTGAATCCATCCGCCGGGCGTCCAAATGGTGCGTACCGATACCTCGGCGTTGGTGATGGGCGCGCCGGTGTCGGCATCTGTGATCGAGCCAGAGATTTCTACCGCCACTCGATAGCAGATCGGCTCCTCCGGCGGCGAGGAAGCAGCCGCGGAGACACCTGGAAAAACAATAAAGAGACTTAACAAACAACAGAAAACGAAGAACCGCCTCATCAAAACCTCCTTGGTAATTGTTTGGTAATAGTAAAGTGAACTACAAAAGCCGGGCGCCTGTACCAGCAGTTCACGCACCGGTACTCCTAATTCTAAGAGATACCTCTCTACCTGTCTTGTACACGAGCGACAACTTCTTGCATTTTTGCGATGCCCTGACCGCTTCTACCCCATCGCCTTGCGATAGGTTCCCGGAGACATCTCTGTCTCGCGCTTGAAGATCCGACAGAAGTAACTGGCACTCGAGAAGCCCACGTCCAGGGCGATATCGGTGACGCTCAGCGAACTATTGACCAACAGGTCTTTGCTCTTGTGGATGCGGTAGCGATTGAGGTAGGTCACAAAAGAGATACCCATCTCTTCCCCGAAGCAACGTGAGAGATGGTCGACGCTGACGCCGACATGCTCTGCCACCTCCTCCCGATGAACGTCCTCGGCGTAGTGCGCCTGGAGATAGGCAACGACTCGACGCACGAGCCACCGCGTCTCCTGTCCCAGCGCGCACTCCCGCGAAAGTGCAGACGTGATGTGGGCAAGAGTCTCCTCCACGGTGAAAATCCCCTTGTTCAACACCTTGGTCACGCCGTGATTGAGACGTTCCATCTCCTCTTCGGCCAACGTTTGACCGGTAAGGACCAGGACCGGCACGTCTAGGAGACCGGGCGAGGCGCGCATGGCCTCCAGCACTTCAAAGCCGTCCACTTCGGGCATGACCAGATCCAACAGCAGAAGATCGGGACGCTCCCGGCGAAGTAAGGTGAGCGCCTCCCGACCGTTTTCCGCCGTGAGGACAGAGGCGTCCTCCCGCCACGAGCGGATGATGCGGGCGTGCATCTCAAGGATACCCGGTTCGTCATCGACCAGCAGAATGACCGGCGCCTTCGCGGTCGCCTGCGTGATCTGATGCTCCAGCGCCCGGATCAGCGTGGTGGATCCCATCGGCTTCGTCAGGTAATTGAGCTCCAGCAACGAGCCATGTTTCTCATCGTGCGTCAGAGCGTAGAAGAGCACGGGCACGTCCCGGGTCACCTCATAGGTCCGCAGGTTTTTGAGCACCGCCCACCCCTGATCCGCTGCCACGGTCTGACCCAGCAAGACAGCCGCCGGTGGATTCAAAACCAGCCGTGAAGTCCACCTCTCGATCTCTTCGGCCAAGAGCATATCGACGTCAAAGCCTTCCTGCAGGAGATGATCGTAGAGGCGCCGCTCTTCCTGGTAGTCTGAGACCAACAATAGCACACAGCGATCCGGGGACAGCGCCAGCTCAGCTGCAGATTCTATATCCACGGGTGGCTTGAAACGAGGTAATTTGACGTAGAAGATAGAGCCGGCGCCCTCCTCACCCGACGACGAGACCCCGATTTGCCCGCCCTGCACTTCGACCAGTTGTTTGCAGATCGCCAGCCCCAAGCCCAGTCCCCCGTAGCCGCGATTGACCGTCCGTTTTGATTGCCGAAATTCGTCAAAGATCAGCTGTTGCTCTTCGGACGGAATACCGACGCCAGTATCCGCCACGCGAATAATGACGTCGTCCTCCCCGGCTTCCACTTCCAGGCGTATTTCGCCGCGCTGCGTAAATTTTACCGCATTGCCAATCAAGTTGAGCAAGACCTGGCGCAGGCGCGTGGCATCCCCCCACACCCGGGGCAGTTGCGCAGGAAACACAGCCCGCCACGCCAACCCCTTATCATGCGCCAGCTGCTCACCGACGGTCGCGACGATATCGAGTACGTCGGCAAGCTCCACAGGTTCGCGGGCCAGCCGCAGTTGTCCCGTCTGACTGCGGGCCAGATCCAACACGTCCCCGATCAATCCATCGAGGTGTTGGGCGTTGGCGTAAATACGTTCCAGGTCCTCGCGATACGCGCCCCGGAAAGACACAGGATCTGCCCCCCCGTCCAGGAGCAATTCGCTCAGGCCCACGATAAGGTTTAGGGGCGTACGCAGCTCGTGACTGACGGTGGAGAGAAACTGTGATTTCAGGCGATTGGCCTCTTCCGCCAGGCGGCGACCGCGCGTGGCCTCTTGATAGAGTCGCGTGATCTTCAACGCTGCGGAGAGCTGATAGACGAGCAGGCCACAAAGTTCGAGGTTGGTGGCATCAAAGACAACGAACCCGTGCTCGTCGGACTGTATCTCCAGAGGAAGCAACGCGAGGCTCAAAGGCTCTTCCGATGGGTACAGACCTGGCGGAGGAAAGTGTCTGGAGCGAAAGCAAAGAGGTTTGGACTTTCCGGTATTGACGGCATGCAACAGCGACCACGCCACGGGATCGTCCCCCGTCGGCTCAAAGAAGGCGACGCCGGCCCGTGGGATGCCCAACTTAGGAAGCCACGTCCCGAGAATCTCAAAAATCTGCGGCTCCTCCAGGGCGGTGAGCAGGCGGGCCGTCAGCTGCGCTACCCGATCGGCTGCGCGGCGTTGTTGAAAGACGTAGCCCTGATGACGTCGCTCGACGCTCTTCGTCAAGGCAACCACGGCGTCAAAGAGCACGGTCTCGGCGAGGGAACGTCGGGCGATTGGATCCCCCCACTCCTCCGCATCCGCCCTCATCGCCTCCAGCAGACTATCCGTCTGCTGTCTGAGGAGCACGACGGCCTGCAGCCAGGGACGTACGTCTTCCCCGCTGCGCTCCAGATGAGCGACCAGAGAGGCGACGGCGTCACCAAAAGAGCCGGGGTGAAGCTCGCGCAGGCTCTGACAGAATGCATCGACCAGATGTCGACAATAGCGCATCACCTCGTCCTGATCCAGAAAGCGAACCCCCGCCATCACAGCATCGCTCAAGGTCCGGCTCTGGTTCGCGCGAGCATCCTCGGAATCTACCGACAGGGCGGGCACCGTAGCGGCCCGCTCTGGAGAACAGCCACAAGAACAGCGAACTGCCAGGTGGGTGGACACCGTGACGATCTCTTCCGTGACGTCCAGCCCCGCTATGCACCGCACTACTAAACTGAGGGCCTGCCGGCCCCGCTCGAAGGTGGGGCTGTGCACCGTGGTCAGGGGCGGCGACTGGAGCGCGGCCTCAGGTTGATCGTCGAAACCGATCAGCGCGACGTCCTCAGGCACCCGAATCCCCCGGGAACGCAACACGTGCAGCGCGCCGATGGCGGATTCGTCGCTGCTGGCCAACAACGCGGTGAAGTGGCTCTCGGTAGCCAGGAGTTGACGCATGGCGTGCGCCCCACCCTCCTCGCTATGGAAGCCGTAGGCGATCAACGCAGGATCCCGCGCCAGCTCCTGCTCGGCGACGATTTGCCGATAGGCGCGCAGACGTTCGCCGCTGTCGCCGCGCTCGTCCCCGGGAATCCCGCCGATGAAGGCGATGCGGCGATGGCCGTGTTCCACGAGGTGCGTCAAGGCCTGCCGCACGCCCCCGTGATTGTCGAGGCCCACGGCCGGCCCGCCGTAAGCCGTTCCCACAAAGACGAGGGGATGTCCCTGCTCTCGAAGCGAGTCAATATAGGCGCCACGCTCGGACGTCATCAGGGGATTGACGACGATCAGACCGTCGGTGTTCTGGGGGCCGACGGGCACGAAGCGGGTATCGGGGGCGGGTTCCGGCCACGCGGGGACAATTTGCGTCGGCCGGGCGCTCAGCTCGTCCAGCACAATGGCGGGACCGACACCGCAGGCCAGGAGCAGATTACAGCCCGCTTCGCGGGCCGCCGCGCGCACGCCGCGCAGCAACGGACCAAGGTAATTGCGCAGGATCGCTCGTTCGTAGACCTGCCAACCGGTCAGAACGCCGATCGTATGTCGTTGCGTGATTGAGGTCGCCGCCATCTTCCCTCCCCGGGAGTATACCCTATTGTATATCCTTGCGGCGTTTTACCAAGTGGGGAAGAAGCGGGGCAAACGAAGCGGTTCTGCAGCTTTCCAAGACCCCTCAGAGACTCCCTGTG
>CAZCPK010000282.1:1871-5715 GCA_964500755.1 uncultured Anaerolineales bacterium | reverse complement strand
TGAGCCCGGTGCGTTGCTATCCATCTGAAGCATTTCCCGATTTGCTTCGAAATCCCGCATTTCATCCAGAAACCAATAAGAGCCAATAACTAAATATCTCACCACAGAGACACAGAGGGCACAGAGAAAATAAGAGTGTACTTAAATAAAATTAACCCAAGACGCTTATTCTGTGAATTTTTCTCCATGCCTTTTCAATATTACCCTCAGTGTTCCCGGTGTCTCAGTGGTTCAGATGCTTTTTTCAGCAGAGCCAACGTTGTCTCTGGTGAATCCGTAGATCCGTTGCCGCTTGGGGATCTACGTGCGTTCAGCACAGCTTCATGGTTCCGCAGTAAGGACGCCTAGCGCGCGCAGCGTGACCCAGGGGTTCGCAGCGCCGATCTCGCCCGGCTCCCACCAGAGCCGACCGGGCACGCGCTCCAGGGGCCAGAAGCCGCGCCGACCGCGTTTGCGCTCCAGCCAGACACGCGCCGCGTCCGGGAGCGACAGGCCCGCCTCCACGCCCGCCTCGAGCAGGGCCAGTCGATCGGGCTGCAGCGCCAGGGGAAAGGTGAGCGCAGCGGGCAGCGCCGCCCCCGGCCGGTCGAGAAAGGGGCGGCCCAGCGTCACGAGTTGCTGGCGCAGTCGGTGACGCCCGGCGACCGTGGCAGCGCGCAGCGCCCACACGACGGAGGCCGGATCGGCGAAGGCCGAGTCCGGGCGAGCGACGAGCCAGGCCCAGGAACGCGCCAGGCGCTCGTCGGCGCCGAAGTCGAGGCGTTCCAGCGCCCAGAGCAGGGCCGCGGTGAGCGCCGTCGAGGCGCCGTCCTCGCGCTGCAGGTGGAAGGCGCCCTGCGCGTCGCGGTTCTGCGCCAGCAGGACGTCGACGGCGCGCTCGACCGCCCGCACGCGCCCTACCCCCAGCTGCGCCAGGAAGAGCACCTGCCAGGCGGTGGCCCGGTAGCGCGGGGAGACGCCCGGCCCCGGATGCATCCAGTAGCCCGCCGGATACTGCGCCGCCAGGATCTCCTTGACCGGCGAATGCGCCGGGATGGCGGCCCGGGTGGTGCGCGCAGCGGGATCGTCAGGCGGTCGTCCCTGCAGCCGGGTGAGCGCCAGATAGCGCACCCCGGGGTGCAGGGCCTGGGTCAATGCCGCGGTACTTCCCTTTTCCGACATCGGTGTAAGCAATCGCCGGCGCGAAAGCGACGGGATCCTCGCCTCCGCGCATATCTCCCTCCACTAAAATTAGCCCAGCGCCACGTCGAGGATCATCATCACGGTGAAGCCCAGCATGACGCCCCACGTCGCGGCGTGGGTGTTGCCGCTGTTCTGCGATTCCGGGATCAGATCCTCGGCCACAACGAAGATCATGGCGCCGGCGGCGAAAGCCAGCGCATAGGGCAGAATCGGGCGCATCAGCAATACCGCTGCAGCGCCCAAGACGCCGGCGATCGGCTCAACAACGCCCGAGAGCTGCCCATACCAGAAACTTTTGCCCATCGAGTACCCCTCCCGGCGCAGGGGCATGGAGACCGCCATGCCTTCCGGGAAGTTCTGGATACCAATACCCAGCGCCAACGCGATTCCCCCGGCGACGGTGGCCGAGGGGAAGCCGGAGGCCGCCGCGCCAAAGGCGACGCCGACGGCCAGGCCCTCGGGAAAGTTGTGCAGGGTGATGGCGAGGATGAGCAGGGTAATGCGCTGCCAGGTGGTCTTGACCCCCTCCGGTTCCGTTTCCATGCGATGCAGGTGCGGCAGCAGGTAGTCGACCAGCCGCAGAAAGGCACCGCCCAGCACGAAGCCTATGGCCGACGGGAGCCAGGAGGGCAGCGGTTTGTCCTGGGACATCTCGATGGCAGGCGCCAGCAGCGACCAGTAGCTGGCCGCGATCATCACGCCGCCGGCGAAGCCCAGCATAAAGTCCAGGAGCTTCTGCTTGACCTCCTTGGTCAGAAAAACGGCGCCGGCACCCAAAGCGGTCAGGAACCAGGTGAAAAGCGTGCCAAGAAGTGCTTGTACGATAGGGTTTAGCTGTCTAAACGCTTCCATAGATTCCTCCCATGGACGTTGTTGGTTGGCTAGTCTGCTTCCTGATTTTAACGGTAAACAAGGTGTGGGCAAACGTAGATTTCAGTTCCCCCCCGCGGAGCAACCGACAAAAAGAAACCGGTTTCGCATAAGCCGTAGCTCACACGCAACCGGTACTCTCTACTTGACGGCACGTTGTTGGCGGGACAGCTGATACGTGTGTCCGTGCAAGGCCCGCCGCGACGCGATCTATTCCTCGTCTTCTTCGGTCTCCTTCTCGTCTTCCTCCAGCTCCTCGACCAGTTCCTCCGGTAATTCGACCCCCAGCACCTCGTGACGGATGATCTTCTCCAAACGATCGGTGAATTCGGGATGCTCGCTGAAGTAGGTCTTGGTGTTTTCGCGTCCCTGGTCGATCAGCTCGCCGTCGTAGTAGTAGTACGAGCCGCGTTTATCCAGCACGCCAATATCGAGACCGATATCCAGCAGCTCGCCCTCGCGGCTGACGCCCTCGCCAAACATAATGTCGAACTCCGCCAGGCGGAAAGGCGGCGCGACCTTGTTCTTGGTGACGCGGACACGAGCCCGGTGACCGATCATCTCGCCCTTGAGCTTGATGGACTTGATCCGGCGCACGTCGAGGCGCACCGAGGCGTAGAACTTGAGCGCCCGCCCGCCCGAGGTGGTCTCCGGCGAGCCGAACATCACGCCGATCTTCATGCGCAGCTGGTTGGTGAAGATCAGGATGGTGTTGCTCTGCTTGATGACGCCCGAGAGTTTGCGCAGCGCCTGACTCATCAGCCGGGCCTGCAAGCCGGGGTGAGAGTCGCCCATCTCGCCCTCGATCTCGGCGCGGGGCACCAGCGCAGCGACGGAGTCCACGACGATGACGTCGACGGCGCCGCTGCGCACCAACGCCTCCGCAATCTCCAGGGCCTGCTCGCCAGTGTCGGGCTGTGAGATGTAGAGATTTTCGACGTCCACGCCGCAGTTCTCGGCGTAGGTGGGGTCGAGCGCGTGCTCCATGTCGATAAACGCCGCCACGCCCCCCATCTTCTGGCATTCGGCCACCACATGCTGCGCGATGGTCGTCTTGCCCGAACCCTCCGGGCCGTAGATCTCCGTGACCCGTCCCCGGGGGAGCCCGCCCACGCCCAGCGCTATGTCTATCGCTAGCGAACCCGTCGGGATCGTCTCCACCTGCAGGTGGGTGGCCTCGCCCAAACGCATCAGGGCACCCTCGCCGTATCGTCGCTTGATCTGGGCGACGGCCTGGGTCAGCGCCTTCTTCTTCCCGTCATCCATGAAATGTCCTCCTCATGAAGATAAGTCTAAGGTCAAAATTCCAAAGTTGAACGTCGGCAGATAAAAACGCGCATACGTTGGAAAGTCAGAACGTTGGTAGCGTCAAGATTGTCGGAAAGCAGACTACCCTCCATTATAGCACAAAAGTTCTAAAAGCAAAGGTCAGCGTGTGCGTGGCGTGCTGCGATTCGAGCGCCGACCCGAGTAGTATCCCCCGCCCCGGTACGACGGGGCTATGATACCAAAGACGGTGCAGCGACTGGTGTCCAGGAGCCGCGAGCGCAGTTTGGCATCCAGCTCCTCCAGCTCTTTAGCTGTGGTGATCACCGTGGGCAGCTTGGCCACGTAGCGATGATTGAAGAGCTGGTAGAGCTTCTCCTGGGCCCAGGGGGTCGCGCTCTCGGTACCCAGGTCGTCCAGCACCAGGAACGGCGCCTGCCGCACCTCCTCGAAGCGTTTATCGTAGCTGACCGTGCTACGCGGGTTAAACGTAGCCCGCAGATGATCCAGCAGGTCGGGCACGACG
>CAZCPK010000282.1:0-1861 GCA_964500755.1 uncultured Anaerolineales bacterium | reverse complement strand
CGACGATGAAGAGTGCCGGGTGGCCCAAGCGCATGCGCTCGTTGGCGATGGCGGCCGCCAGATGCGTCTTGCCACAGCCGTAGACGCCAGTGTACGCCAGCCAGCCCTGGGGGTGAGCCGCGTAGGACCGCGCGATCTCCAGCGCCCGACGGAGGTTGTTGGTCTTCTCACGATCCAACTCTCCGCGACGCAGATCAAAGGCATTGAACGTCATATCGTTGTAAAGCGGCAGGGTGTTGAGGTCAGAGTGCGATTTCTCAGGGCCGGACTGGCGGTAATCCGGGGCCAGGATGGTCACGATTTGCACCAGATCCGTATCCGCCAGGCGCGAGCGAATGCGCGGATCGAGCTCCTCGAGCTCCTGGTTGGTGGTGATGACGGTGGGCAAGCGCGACATGTAGCGGTGGTTGAGCAGCTGAAAGAGCTTCTCCAGCGCCCAGGGCGTGCCGTATTCGGTACCCAGATCGTCGAGCACCAGCAGCGGCGCCGAGCGGACCTGTTCGAAGCGCTCGTCGTAGCTCTGGTCGGAGAGCGGCGCGAAGGCCCCGCGCAGATGATCGAGGAGATCGGGCACCGTGACGAAGAAGACCGTCAGCCCCCGCTCCAGCGTGGTGTTGGCGATAGCCGCCGCCAGGTGCGTCTTCCCGCAACCATACCCGCCCCGCAAGACGAGCCAGCCCTCCGGACGTTGAGCGTAGTCGTGGGCGCGCTCGTAGGCCCGGCGCAGGTTTTTCTGGCGATCGGGCGAGAGGCCGTTCCCCTCCGGCTTGAAGCTGTCAAAGGTGAACCGCTCCAACGTCTCCAAGTTACTCATCCGCCGCAGGGCAGCGCTCCGACGCCGACTGATCTCCTCGGCGCGGCAGGTGCAGGGGAAGAGCTTGCCGAAGTCGGAGTGACCGAGCGGTACGTCGCGGCGGACGTATCCGACGCCCCCGCAATGGGGACAGGTGGGATCACCGATCAAGCCACCTTCAAGATTTCCGTCCTCAGTGCTGGATGTAGTCGGCGTATTTCCCTTCGATATAGCGTCGGCCATCTTCCTCGCGATCTCGTCTACCGATTTCATCTCTGCCCTCGCTCTGCCAACGTTCTAAAATCGCGCGTATATACTTCCAACTCCGCTTGTTCAGCCGCACGGCCTCGCGAAACGCCTCCTCGATCCAGGCGGCGGGATAGGTCTCCTCGGCCTCCTGGAGCTCCTCGCTCAACAGCGCGGTCAGCGAGCCAATGTTCTGCTCGTACAGGGTGTAGATATTGGGGCGCTCGCCCACGTCCGCCTGGGCCGGCTCGACGCCGCGCTCCAACGCCGCGGCTGCCGCGCGACCGCGCGGACTGTTGGCGAGATATCGCTGCTCCACCCGCCCATCGGCGCGCTCCCAGGCGACGTGCAGGAGCGTGCCGCGCGCGACGGCGCGCTCCAGCGCGCAGGTCAACGCTGCCTCGACGTCGTCGCCCAGCGCCCGCTGTACGATGGTATCGTGCAGCAGTTCCGCGCGGCTGACCCACGGCGCGACCCGGGCGCGGCGATGCGCCAGCCGCCAGAGGACAAGCAGCGTCACCCGCAGCTCCGTGACGTCGTCGATGTGCGTCACCAGCTCGGTAAAGACCACGTCGGGCAGCCGTACCGTCGAGGTCTTGCCCTCGGGAAACCCCGAGAAGTGCCAGGCCAGGTTGGGATCAGACGCCGCCATAGCCTACCCCAGCTCCTTCCGGCTGCGCCTGAGTGGTCGCGTCCAGGAACTGCGTGAGCCGCTTGTTGAAATAGAGCTGGACCGAGCCCGTCGGGCCGCTGCGGTGCTTGGCGACCATCAGCTCGGCGATGTTCTGCAGGTCGGTCGGGCCGTACTCGCGCTGCAGCCAA
>CAZCPK010000281.1:0-5753 GCA_964500755.1 uncultured Anaerolineales bacterium | reverse complement strand
GGGTTAATTTTATTTAAGTAAACTCTTATTTTCTCTGTGCCCTTCGTGTCTCTGTCGTGAGATATTTAGTTATTTCCGTAGAGCCAACCACGGATTTCACAGATTTACACAGAAAATGAAAAATCAGTGAAAATCCGTGCCATCTGTGGTAAAAATTTACAATCGTTTTTGGTCCACCCGGCGAAACCCAGAGCCCCAGTTATTTCAGTGGAGTTACCTTTGATAACGCCAAAGATGTGATAATGATCGCCTGTAATTTAATTGATATTCTTCTAATATATTATAATTGAAGTTGGTTCTTTTGTATAGCGGATGGATTCTATCTTCTCACAGGTGTCGGTTTATTGGGCGAGGATGGTGAACGCTCGCTAACCTGGATGAGGGTGGAGATGTCATTGGTTTCGAGAATGGTATAATGTTTTCGTAGCAGGAGCGCTTGATGATTTGCTTGCATCGCCTTTGACTGCGGTGCACGGATTTCACCAGAGCCAATCCGTTGACAATTTTGCGACCTGACCCAGAGACCACGGGACTATTTTTGAAGGAGTAGATGCGACCATGACGAGTGGACAGACTACCTTGTTGGAGGTCCGCGACCTGCACCTCCAGCGCGACGACCGCGAGATTCTGCGCGGTTGTAACCTTACGCTGGCCCCCGGTGAGATCCATGCGCTTCTGGGCCTCAACGGTTCCGGTAAGTCGACGCTGGCGTACGCGTTGATGGGCAGCGCCGGCTATCATGCAGATCAAGGCGCGGTTTTCTTCGACGGTCAGGAGATTACCGACCTGAATATTGCCGAGCGGGGCAAGTTGGGGATCACGTTAGCGTGGCAGGAGCCGGCCCGTTTCGAGGGGCTGACCGTGGCCCGCTACCTGAGTTTGGGCATGCAAACGCCGGATATGGACCGCATCCGCGCGGCGCTGGAGTTTGTGTTGTTGAATCCCGACACCTATCTCTCGCGGTACGTCGACGAGAGCCTCTCCGGTGGAGAACGCAAGCGCATCGAGCTGGCGGCGGTCTACGCCATGGGACCCCGGCTCGCCATCCTCGACGAGCCCGATTCTGGCGTTGATCTGATGTCGATGGACGAGATCGGCGAGCTGATCGAGCGGACGGCGGAGGTAGGCACGACCGTGCTGCTTATCAGCCACCACAACGACATCGTGCGGTTGGCGGATTCGGCTTCGTTGATGTGTGAAGGCGAAATAGTCAACACCGACAAGCCGGACGTGGTCTGCGACCTTTATAATCAGTGGTGCGAGCCGTGCGACGGGGCCGAGCGGGTGGAGGAGGAGGGCGACTATGAGCGACTTTGAGGCCATTTTGAAAGCGTACGAGCAATCGGGCGGAGATCCTGATCTTCTGAAGTCCGACGCGGTCGCCAGCCTGATCATCAGCGGCAATCAGGTGCTGGGCGTCAACCGTATCCCGGGTCTGCGCGCCGAGGCCGAGTCGTTGGAGGACGGCGTGAAAGTCACGCTCTTTATCGAACCGGGCGTCGAGATCGAGCAGCCCGTGCACCTCTGCTTCGGCGTTCTGCCCGAGAAAGGCGTCCAACGCATCCTCTCCAATTTTCAGATCGGCGACGGAGCCAGCGTGGAGTTCGTCGCGCACTGCACTTTCCCCAATGCTATGGAAGTCAAGCATATCATGCATGGGACCATTCGGGTGGGTAAGAACGCACGGATGCGTTACGAGGAGACCCACTACCACGGCGAGAGCGGCGGCGTCGAGGTGTTGCCCACGGCGAAAGTCACCGTCGAGGCCGGCGGGCGCTACTACTCGGGCTTCAATTTGAGCAAGGGCCGCGTGGGCCGCATGGTCTTCGACTACGAGGTCGACGTGGAGGACGACGGCGTCGCGGAGCTGGTCGCGAAGGCTGTGGGCTACGGAGACGATGAGATCGTGGTCAAGGAAACCATTCGGCTCAACGGTCGGGGGGCGCGGGGGCTCGCCAAGTCGCGCATCGCCGTGCGGGATGATGCCCAGAGCGAGGTCGTGGGGACGACAGAGGGACACGCGCCCGGCGCACGCGGTCACATCGACTGTGTGGAGATCGTGCGGGACCGCGCCGTCGCCAACGCCGTGCCCATTGTCCGCGTCTCCGATCCGCAGGCGCACGTCACCCACGAGGCTGCCATCGGCACCGTCGACAAGAAGGAGTTGGAGACGCTGATGGCGCGCGGACTCGACGAAGAGGCCGCCGTCGACATTATCGTCCGCGGCATGTTGGCCGATTGAGCCTGTGACCCGCTTCAAACGACGCCGTCTCTCGCGAGGCGTTGAGCGCGCGATCCTGCTGGCAGCGTTGTTGCTCTTTTGGGCCACAGCGCTCTCGCAGTTGGGCGTGCCCAGCCTCTGGTACGACGAGCTGATCACCGCCGATCTGGTGCTGAGCCACACTCCCGGCGCGCTGCTGAAAATTCTGCGCGAGGAGCAACCCTATCCGCCCGCCTACTACTTCTTGCTCAAGGGGTGGCGCGCCGTCGTCGGGATCCACCCCTACGCGCCGGGTCTGGAGCCCAATCCCGGCCTGGAGTATCTGCTCCGTTTTCCCAGCGTCGCCGCCGGAGTGCTGGCCCTGGCGATCCTGGCGGTTGTAGCGCGCGTCTTGCGTCTGCCCGGCGCGTCGCTGACGCCGCTGCTCGTCTGTACGCATCCCCTGTGGCTCTGGTTCGCGCGGGACGCGCGCCTCTACACGTTTTGGATTCTGGGCCTGTTGCTGGCGCTCTACGCGCTGGCGACCAAGCGTCGTGTGCTCTGGTTAGGCGCGGCGAGTGCGGCGGCGCTCACGCACTACTTCTCACTCTTTCCGCTGGCGGGCGGCGCGCTGGTGGCGTGGCTGATCCGCCCACAGCGCCGCCGTCGACTGCCGTGGCTGGGCGCGCCCTTTGTCGTCTTTCTCGGCTGGGGCCTGCTGGCCTATCAGGTCAGCACGGGATTTAGCAGCTTTGCGACCGGCGCGGCACCGTCGGTGGCCCGCTTTCTGCGGCAATTGGGGCCGGACCTATTGACGGCTGACGAGGTCCTTGCCCCACTGGACGCGGCGCCGGCAGCTGTGTGGGGCTACGCTCTGCTGGGCGGGGGTCTTCTGGGCTGGCTGCTCACGGTGATTCACGCGCCGCGTCGCGCCGGCGTCGTGGGGGGCGCGTTGTTCCTCGGCGTCGCGGGTACCTTTCTCTTCTGGCAGTGGCGCGCGGTGGATCACGTGCGCTATTTTGCGTGGGCGCTGCCGCTGCTGGCGCTCGGTTGGGCGGCGGTGGTCACGACGTCTCTGGCCTGGCTACAGGGGCGCGCGAGTGCCCGTCTCGCTTTGGCGTTGATCGCGCTGCCGGCGTTGATCTGGGGGGGGCTGCGTTCCCACGAGATCGTCCACGCCGAGCGTACCGCGTGGTACCCGGATTTTCGCGCAGCGGTGGCTTTCCTCAACGCTCGCGCCGCTGCGAGCGATCACGGCGTCGCGCTGGCGGGACACGCGACCCGGGTCTTCGCAGCCTACGAGAGTCCGGTCGCCTTTGAAGCCGGGCCGAGCATTGGGACGCGATTGACGCCCCCAGCGGCGAAGGAGCTCGTCGGCGACACGGCGAACCGCCAGTGGCTGCTGCTCTATCAGGACGCCGCCGTCGACCCGGGGCGGGTGCTCCAGGGCACGCTGGAGCTGGCGGGTGGCTACCGGACCGAGATGTTCTACTCGCGGGAGCTGCGGCTCTTCGCCTATACGCTTCCCGCGGGGGAGGAGATTGCGCCGCTTACCCCGGAGATCGATACGGACGTCGTCTTCGACGGCGAGATCGCCTTGCACGGAGCGGCGCGCTATCGTGAGGATCGGTTGCTGGTCGTTTATCTCTTCTGGGAGCTGCTCGCGCCGCAAACTGACTCCCTGACGGGAGCGGTCCACCTCGCCACCGGCCCCGACGTGCCGCCGCTGGCGCAAGAGGACAAGCCGGTCCTCGGTGAATTCTGGAAGCTCCCCAGGTTGCCGACGGGCGAGGTGCTGTCCGATCGGTACGAGCTGATCCTGCCTGCCGATCTCTCTCCCGGTACCTATCGGCTCTACGCGCTGCTCTACGACAAAGAGACGGGTGTGCGGCGGACGACCGTCTTCGGCCTGGATCGCGTCTTGCTGTGGGAAGGTTCATTGCCCCGGGAATGAAGCGCGTTCTTGCCCTCTTCATGCTTTGGTGTATGATGAACGTTGGCAGTCTTGTATCCAAGCGGCGCCTGGTCGCAACGTTCTGGCTGGCCCACGGACTGCTCGGGAAGCTGACGGACATTTGAGTGTTGCAGCGGTCGCCGCTCTGTCTCCAGATAAACCCAAGGGAGGAAAAGATATGTCTATCATTGAAGAGGTCTTTGCGAGGCAAATCCTAGATTCGCGCGGCAATCCCACCGTTGAGGTCGAGGTGGTGCTGATGGACGGATCGTTAGGTCGCGCCGCTGTGCCCTCCGGCGCCTCGACCGGCGTCCACGAGGCGTTGGAGTTGCGCGACGGCGACGAGGACCGTTACAATGGCAAGGGCGTGCTCACCGCGGTGGAGAATGTCAACACCGTCATCGCCCCGGAGTTGATCGGCTGGGACGCTGTCGACCAGAAGGGCATCGATGCCATGATGATCGAGCTGGACGGTACGCCGAACAAGGCCAAGCTGGGCGCCAACGCCATCCTGGGCGTCTCCTTGGCGACGGCCAAGGCCGCGGCCAACTACCTGACCTTGCCGCTCTATCGTTACATCGGCGGCGTCTACGCGCACATGCTACCCGTGCCCATGATGAATATCCTCAACGGCGGCAAGCACGCCGTCGACGGCCCCGATCTTCAGGAGTTCATGGTCATGCCCGTCGGCGCGCCTTCCTTCTCCGAGGCGCTGCGCTGGGGCGCCGAGACCTATCACGTGCTCAAGAAGGTACTCAAGAACAAAGGGTACGGCGTCGGTGTGGGCGACGAGGGCGGTTTTGCTCCCAGCCTCAAGACCAACGAGGAGGCCATTGAGGTGATCCTGGAGGCCGTGGAGAAGGCCGGCTACACGCCCGGTGAGGACATTTTCATCGCCATGGATCCGGCGGCTGCGGAGATCTTCGAGGACGGAAAGTACCACCTCAAGAAAGAAGGGCGCGTGCTGACCAGCGAGGAGATGGTCGAGTTCTACGCGGATTGGGTCGAGAAGTATCCCATCATCAGCATCGAGGACGGTCTGGACGAGGACGACTGGGACGGCTTCCGCCTGATGGTCGAGCGCCTGGGCGATAAACTCCAGATCGTGGGCGACGACCTGCTGGTGACCAACACCGAGCGCATTCAGAAGGGCATCGACACCCAGGCCGCGAACTCCGTGCTGATCAAGCTCAACCAGATCGGTTCCTTGACAGAGACCATCGCCGCCGTGCGGATGGCCCACAAGCACAACTGGACCGCCATCGTCTCGCACCGTTCCGGTGAGACCGAGGATGCCACCATCGCCGACCTGGCCGTCGCGCTCAACACGGGCCAGATCAAGACCGGCGCACCTTGCCGCTCTGATCGTGTGGCGAAGTACAACCAGCTGCTGCGTATCGAGGAACAGTTGGGTGAGGACGGCATTTATGCTGGCTTCGACGCTTTCCCAAATCTGGATCTGTAACCGTAGTTGACTGACGACGCTGCCATCCCCTGTAGATATTCTGCAGGGGATGTTTTTGTCGGTGCTTTTAGCTACCTAGCACTTTGAGGCAAAAGTTTGTCTGTTACGAGATGAAGCTGTTGTATATGTCTCGA
>CAZCPK010000280.1:0-5754 GCA_964500755.1 uncultured Anaerolineales bacterium | reverse complement strand
GTATCATAGGATTTGGAAGCCCCCAAATCGGGAAGTTATTTATAGATGAATCCTAAGGCTTGTATTCAGGTTGTTTCGTGCCTCCGGGCAACGCGTACCCAGGTCATCAACCCGGCTGCGTTTGCCTTGTGCGCGGCTAAGCACGTTCTGCGACATTGGCGCGGGTCTTCGCTGACCACTCGCTTCGAAATCCCCCAGTCCTCCATCGAACAGCTAGGCCTTGCGGTGTTTTAGAGCACCGCGTCCCTGGGATTCGCGTAATTTATAAGATAATTATATTTGATATTATAGAATTTCGCGGTATACTTCTGCTACGGAATGCTCGAGAATTGCGCACCAAAGGAGAGAAAACAACGTATGGGACGATATACAGGACCAAAGAACAAGCGCTCGCGCCGTATCGGCATGGACCTCTACGGCAACGGCGGTGAGCAGCTGACCGAACGTCTCGCCCAGCCGCCCGGCGATCACGGACGCGCCCAACGCTTCCGGCGGCGACGAGAGAGCGAGTATAGCCGGCAGTTGCGCGAGAAACAGAAGGTGAAGTGGATGTACGGCCTGCGAGAACGACAGTTCCGGCGCTTCTACCGCATGGCGGAGCGCAAGGCGGAACGCACCGGCGTCGCCCTGCTCCAGCTGCTGGAGCGCCGGCTCGATAACGTCGTCTACCGCATGGGCTGGGCGCGCACACGCCCGCAGGCGCGACAGATGGTCACCCACGGTCACGTGCTGGTCAACGGACGCCGGCTGAACGTGCCCTCCCACATCGTGGAGCCGGGCGACGCGGTCGCCCTGAAAGAGAAGTCGGCCAAGATGCCCCACGTCCAGGCGCTGCAGGAGGAACGTCCACTGATTCCCACGTGGGTGGAGGTCGAAGGCACCGAGGGCCGGGTGCTGGGCGACGCTCCCCGTGAGGAGATTTCACCGGAGATTGAGGAGCAGTTGGTCGTGGAATTCTACTCCCGATAGAGTCAGAAAAGCGTAGCAAAGTCAACGGATTGAACAGATTAAGCAGATTAAACTCTCTGCCGCACTACCGCTCGCCGTCCTCGTCCTCGAGGACGGCGAGCATAAGAGATTAATGTGGAAACTATGGTATTAGCATGTAGTGAGAGGTTACCCGATTACTCTCGCCTCAAGCTATTCCGAGGTACCCTTCAACCTCGGTGATGGCCTGTCGATTGTTCTGAAAGTGCACCGCCCGCAGGCCGATTTCTCGCGCCGCCACGACGTTACGTTTCTGATCGTCGAGAAAGACGGCCTCGCGCGGCTCGACGCCGAGGCGCTCGACGGCCAGGCGGTAGATGCGGGGATCCGGCTTCGCCAGTCCTACCTCCGCGGAGATAATCAGCGTGTCGAAGACCTCATCCAAGCCCAGCAGCTCCGTGAAGATCTCCCGAGCGTCCGACCAGGCGTTACTGAGGATGGCCAACTCGTAGTGGGGCCTTAAGGAGCGGGCGAAGGCCAGCAGCTCCTCGTTGAGCACGTCACCGGCGAAAAACTCCTTCTGGAACCGCTCGATCTGCCCGGCGGACAGACCCAAATCGGCGGCGACCGCCGCCCAGAAGCGTTCCGCGGAGATCTCGCCCCGCATCGCCTGCCAGGCAACCTCCGATTCAAAGATTCGATTCTCTAGATCGACCAGATCGAGGTGCAGGCGATCGGCCCACGTCCTCCGCGCAGCGTCGTTGTCCTGTCGCAACAGGACGCCACCAAAGTCAAAGAACACCGCTCTCGTCAACATACCTACTCCTTACAAAAGGTGGAATTCATTTGCCCATTCCCAAAATCGATATATCC
This sequence comes from uncultured Anaerolineales bacterium, assembly GCA_964500755.1. Classification (GTDB taxonomy): domain Bacteria; phylum Chloroflexota; class Anaerolineae; order B4-G1; family SLSP01; genus G713. The sequence goes on along the minus strand of CAZCPK010000280.1, from coordinate 3,954 downwards.
TTAATTATGTGGCTCCAACGCATCGAGAACCACCGATCAATAACGCTCCCAACTAAGAGGAGGCTTGCATGGCACTCGAAGAGAAAGAAATACCTGATGATTTTACCATCAACGGGGAGATAGCCAACGCCATTCAGAATAACCTCAAGGACGGCAAACTCCCTTGCGCGCGGGCCTTTCGCATCGCCAACCGGCTGGACGTACCACCGCTTGCCGTGGGAAAGAACGCCGACGCTCTCCAGATCCACCTCAGTCACTGCCAGCTGGGGCTGTTCGGCTACGGTCATGAAAAGGCCTGGCAGGGAACTTCCCTGGCGAAAATCACCAACCCCGAGGAGTTGAAAGGAGCAATCCAGGCCCGGCGCAACGACGATGGAGCGCTCCCCTGCCGCGCCGCCTGGGACGTCGCCGAGGCGTTCAGCGTCTCCCGGATGCAGGTAGGATATTTCGCCGATCAGCTGGGCATCCGCATCGTCGCGTGCCAGCTCGGCGCCTTTTAAGGCTCTAAACAGATTGAAACCGTACCACCTATCCATTGTCACACTTCCAAGGAGGCAAAGATGTCCGTAGAGAAGGTGAAACCTGTTCCATCCGACCTGGAAATCGCGCAATCCGCTGAACTCCGGCCTATCCAAGAGCTGGCGGAATCCATGGGTCTGGAAGAGGAAGAATTGATCCAATACGGTAAATATAAGGCCAAGGTCAGCCTGGACGTACTGAAACGGCTCAAGGATAAGCCCAACGCCAAGTACATCGACGTGACCGCCATCACGCCGACGCCGCTGGGCGAGGGCAAGACGACGACCACCGTCGGCCTGACGGAGGCCCTGGGGCACCTAGGCAAGAAGGCGCTCTGCGCCATCCGCCAGCCCTCGATGGGGCCCACCTTTGGCATCAAGGGCGGCGCCGCCGGCGGGGGATATAGTCAGGTGGTGCCCATGGAGGACTTCAACCTGCACTTCACCGGCGACATCCACGCCATCAGCGTAGCGCACAACCTGGCTGCGGCCGCTATCGACGCGCGCATTTACCACGAAAGCCGCTGGAGCGACTCGTTCTTCAAGAAGAAGGGGATGCACAAGTTGCACATCGATCCCTACTCCGTAACGTGGAACCGCGTGGTGGACGTCAACGACCGGGCGCTGCGTAACATCCTCGTCGGGATGGGCTCCAAGGCCGACGGCCCCCTGCGCCAGGCCGCCTACGACATCACCGTCGCCAGTGAGCTGATGGCCATTCTCGCCCTGACGACGAGCGTCGAGGATATGCGCGAGCGCATTGGGCGCATCGTCATCGGGACCAACGACAAGGTACATAACCCGGATCCCGTCACCACCGAAGATCTCCAGGTCGCCGGGGCCATGGCGGTGCTGATGAAGGACACGGTGATGCCCAACCTGGTGCAGACGCTGGAGGAGCAGCCGGCCTTCGTCCACGCCGGGCCGTTCGCCAATATCGCCCACGGTAACTCTTCGGTGCTGGCGGACCTCGTCGGCTCCAAGCTGGCCGACTACGTCGTCACCGAGTCGGGCTTCGGCGCCGACATCGGCATGGAGAAGTTCTTCCACATCAAGTGCCGCGCCTCAGGCCTGGTACCCGACGCCGTCGTGCTGGTCGCGACGGTCCGCGCGCTGAAGATGCACGGCGGCGGCCCCCGCGTCATCCCGGGGCGCGACCTGGATAAGGCGTACATCGAGGAGAACCTGGAACTGCTGCGCAAGGGCGTCAAAAACCTCGAGCATCACATCAAGGTCGCCCGCAAGTTCGGCATCCCGGTCGTCGTCGCCATCAACGCCTTCACCACCGACACCGAGGCCGAGTGGGAGGTCGTCCGCGAGGCGGCGCTGAACGCTGGCGCCTTCGACGCGGTGGTCACCACGCACTGGGCCGACGGCGGCGAGGGCGGCGCGGCGCTCGCCGAGGCCGTGATCAAGGCCACCGACGAGCCTGCGGACTTCCGCTATCTCTACGACGTCGAGCAGCCGCTCAAGGAGAAGATCGAGATTCTGGCCCGCGAGGTCTACAACGCCGACGGCGTCGAATACAGCCCGGAGGCCGAGAAGAAGATCAAGCTCTACAACGACCTGGGCTACGACAAGGTCCCCATCTGCATGGCCAAGACGCACCTCTCCATCAGTCACGAGCCCAAGTGGAAGGGCGTGCCCGGCGGCTACACCTTCCCCATCCGGGACATCCGGGCCAGCGTGGGTGCGGGCTTCATCTACCCTCTGGCCGGCGAGATGCGCACCATGCCCGGCCTGCCCAGCAGTCCGTCGTTCATGGACATCGACCTGGTCGACGGCAAGGTCGTAGGGCTTTCGTAGCAAAACACGTTCAAACGTTGGAACGTTCCAACGTTTGAACGTTTCAATATAGCGAATTTTGACCCTTCACTTTCGACTTTAGACTCATTTTCAAGGAGGTTGTATGACTGGCAAATTAATTGATGGCAAGGGCATCGCCAAGCAGATCCAACAGGAGCTGACCGACGAGGTCGCGGAGCTGAAGGAAAAGCACGGCGTCGTCCCCGGACTGGCGACGGTGCTGGTAGGCGACAACCCCGCCTCGCAGACCTACGTGCGCATGAAGCGCAAGCGCTGCAAGGAGGTGGGCATCCACTCCGTGGGCCACACGCTACCCAAGGAGGCCACCCAGCAGGAGGTTGAGGCACTGGTGCGGGAGCTCAACGCCGACCCCGAGATCCACGGTATCCTGGTGCAGCTGCCACTACCCTCGCACCTGGACGACGAGGCGGTGTTGGGCGCCATCAGCATCGAGAAGGACGTGGATGGCTTTCACCCCATCAACATCGGACGCCTCTCCATGAAGGGTCGCGAGCCGCTCTTCGCGCCCTGCACACCCACGGGCATCATCGAACTCATCGACCGAACGGGCGTGGAAATTGAAGGCAAGGAAGCGGTGATCCTGGGACGCAGCAACATCGTGGGCTTACCGGTCTCCATGCTGCTGTTGCACCGCAACGCCACCATCACTATCTGCCATTCCCGCACCCAGGAGCTGGCGAAGGTGACGAAACGGGCGGACATTCTGGTCGCCGCCGTGGGACGTGCCGAGATGGTCAAGGCAGATTGGGTAAAGCCCGGCGCCGTGGTCATCGACGTGGGCATCAACCGGGTGGACGATCCCAGCCGAAAGCGGGGCTACCGGTTGGTCGGCGACGTCGCTTTCGACGAGGTCAAGGAAGTGGCGGGCCACATCACGCCGGTGCCCGGCGGTGTGGGTCCCATGACCATCGCCATGTTGCTCCAGAATACCGTAGAAGGCGCAAAGCGCGCCGCCGGCCTGCTCTAGATCCGTTCACAGCACAGAGAGCGCGTGGCGTTGCCAGCGTCACGCGCTACTGTTTTTTGCACCGAGATTTCGAAGCGAGTGGTCAGCGAAGACCCACGCCAATGTCGCAGAACGTGCTTAGCCGCGCCCAAGGCAAACGCAGCCGGGTTGATGACCTGGGTAAGCGTTGCCAGGAGGCGCTGAGCAACCTTAGCAAGCCTTAGAACCGCTTCGTTTGCCCGCACCCGTAAAAGATTGTATACCGATCCAGAAGATGCTATCATGACAGAAAAGTAAGCACTCGTCTTCAGAATACGGCATGAGGTACAATACACCTGCGACTATTAGATTATGCTGGATCAGAAGCCCTGCCAGCGTGTCTGCACCGACTATTTTAACCGCAGACCGTAGCGTACTTTCAGTACTCGTCAGTAGAATAACTTCACCATACATAACAAAGGAGGTTCCGATGTTAGTCAGGCAACAGATGAGCTCCCCCCCGATCACAATCCGGCCGGATATGCCCGTCTCTGAAGCGCTGAGCTTTATGCATCAAAACCAGATCCGCCGTCTCCCCATCGTCAACAGCCAGGGACGCATGATCGGGATCGTCTCGGAGAAGGATCTGCTCTACGCCTCGCCTTCGCCGGCGACCAGTCTAAG
>CAZCPK010000279.1:0-5761 GCA_964500755.1 uncultured Anaerolineales bacterium | reverse complement strand
ACGCAAGTAAGGAAAGTGTAAACTTAACCAACCGGGAAAATGAACCATCTCGGAGATTTCTAACAAATCTCTAAAGTATTGTTTATTTTATTCTAATGCTTGCCTAGTATGCTCATTATTGAAGTTGGAGATAAAAATAACGATTGCTTGAGAGCTTACTGATTCAAAACATAAGGAGGAAAACAATGTCACTGAGCCGGTGGAATGCAATGGGGGATTTTGTGTCACTGCGGGACGCGATGGATCGCTTGCTTGAGGAGAGTTTTGTCCCCGGACGTGAATCTCAGGAACGCGGCGCGTTGCGTCTGCCTATTGACGCTTACGCGACCGAGAACGACATCGTCATTATCGCTTCGGTCCCCGGCCTCGACCCGGAGGCCGTCGAGATCACTCTTGAGGACAACACGTTGACCATTCAGGGCGAGATCGCACCCCCGTTGGAAAACGTCAACTACCTGGTACGGGAGCGCCCCTATGGACGCTTCAGCCGCACCTTGCGCCTGAACGTGCCGGTCGAGGCCGAGCAGGCCGAGGCCGAGTTTGACAGCGGCGTACTAACACTGACCCTACCCAAGGCCGAAGAGGTTCGCCCGAAGGTCATCAAAATTAAGAAGAAGTAATCCAGATCAGCCAACGAAGCCCGGGAGAGGGACTCCCGGGCTTCGCATTGTCTGATTCGCTTGACAATATAAAATATTTGTATATTATATATTAAGTTAAATGGAGAGCGAAATCGCGCTGAGCCGATGGTGTGCAGCGCGATATTCTATGTGAAGCAGAAAAAGCAAAGGAGGAACGATGTTGCGACGACAGAAGGAACTATCTATACCGTGGGAGATCATTAGGGCCTGGTCCTTCGATCTGGGGAGTCCCCCAGAGCCGACCGCGCCCTCAAAGCGGGCGCTGGACCAAGAAGTTCACGTGACGGTGCGTAGCGCTGGCAAGCAGTGCAGCACCTGGCGGCGCCTGATCAACCGCTGCTAAACGACCCCCGCAAAACGCACAACGCCACCAAGATTCGGTGGCGTTTTTCCATGCGGGATTGAGGACGGCTATGTTCTGGTAATAACCATCAAGCGGAGGTCTCTCCTAGCTGTCGCAGCAACGTCGACCACCCCGCCTCCTGATGCAGCGGGGTCAGATGCGGTGACGTACGTAGCCGTTCAACGTCGTCAAAGCCCGCGGCGACGGCTTCGCCCAGATAACGCAACGCGAGCTCGCGCCGTTCGAGGCAGGCTGCCGCACAGGCGGCGGGCCAGTAAGCCCAGGTCTGCGAGGCATCCCGGTCGAAGGCGCGCTGAAACCAGGTGAGGGCGGCGGTGTAGTTCTCTGCGCCGAACTGCACGTTGCCGTTGACTGCCAGATTGAGCGCCGCGTCGAAGTAAGCGAAATAGACGGGATAGACCGCAACCCGCTCGAAGCCGGCCTTGCGCGCCGTGGCGATGGAGCCCGCGTTGCTCGCCCAGCAGTGCCATCCGAGGCGGGTGATCCCACGCGCGTGCGCCGCTTCGATCAGCGCAGCGGTCATCGCCGTGGCGAGCCCCCGGCGGCGGTCGCCCGGTAGCGTTTCGATACCAACCTCACAGCGCTCGCCGCAGTTATACTCCGAGAGACACCAGCCCACCAGCGCGTCCTCATGCTGGACGCAGACGCCGAAACTCTTCTCCAGGAACGCCTCGATGGACGGACGCTCCGAACAGAGTTCCTCCCGTAGCGCGTCCAGGTTCGCCAGTGACGATGCGTTAAGCAGATCTGCGTCGACCGACCGCAAGGTAAAGCCCTCCGGCAAAAGAGGGCGCCACGCTCGATCTCGCTCCTGAAATTCATAGTAGTGCCGCGCGTCTGGGATGGGATCCTTGCCGCGCAGCACGTCGGGTACGGTGATCCCCCACGCCTCCGGCGCGTAGTAGAGTGTGAACATAACGTCACCGGCGGCGAGCGCCTCGGGGTAGACGTTATTCAAGAGATGATCGCGCAACGCCACATTGAACGTCGCATTATCCGGTGTCCCGACCAGATAAAAACGGTGTTGGGTGCGGGTGAAGGCGACGTGAGGGGCCTGAACATCGTCGACGTAGATCTCGGCGTCGACGTCGCCTTCGAGCATCGCCCGCAGCGCCAGGTGGATGTCCAGCAGATCGACCAGCGGTCGAACACGATCGTAGTGTTCACGCCCAAGTTTATACATCGTCCTCCTCATGAATCCGAGTGTAGAAGTTGATCAGATTACCGTCGGGATCGCGGAAGTAGACGGAGCGGTTGCCCCACGCCTGCGTCGTCGGCGGTTTGACCCAATTGATCTTCAGCGCCTGCAACCGGGCATACGCCGCGTCGACGTCCGCCACCTCGAATTCCAGCTCCAGGGCGCGGTTCGTGCCCGGTTTTGCCGAGCCAGGCGCCAACGTTTCGTGTGCCGTCACGTCGAAAATCGAGAGCGTCCCACCGCCGGTGGGGAACTCGACGTACCTCTCGCCGTACTGCTGCGGCTCAATCTGCAGCACCTGCGCGTAGAAGTCTCGCAGGCGCGCTACGTCCGCGGTGATAATGCAGCTGTGCGTCAGTTTCATCGCTTGACTCCTTTGTCGACGTTTTGAAAAGAAGAAATCCAGTCCCCAGGTGAGGGGACTGGATTTCGGCACTATTATCTCGTCAGAATGGTCGCGGCGCAATACCCACAAGATAACCGAAGCGCTCCTTGAACTCCTCGGTGGAAAGCGTGGTTTGCGCGGCCATCTTCTTCCATAGTTCCTCGTTCTCCGCATCTTCGGGCTTGAGGCGGATCATCAGCTTGTGGGCCGAGTGGTAGGTGAAGGAGTCGACGTTGACCTTGCGCACCTCGGTGCGCCCGGTCTCGGGATCCATCATGTCGGCAAAGGGAATGGGGACGACCCGGTTGCCCTGAATGGTGATCGTGGCGTTGCTGCCGCCTTCGATCAGGAAACTGGCCGCGGCTTCCCCCAGGCTGCGCGTGTAATCGATGTCGAAGGCGATGGGGTCGCCACAGCGGAGCTCGTATCCCAGGTCCTTGCTGGTGATGCGGACGTCGATGCCTAAAGACGCCAGCTCTTCACGCAGCACGCGCTTCAGGATATCGGAGAAGTTGATCTCCGAGAGGCGGATGTGACCGTGCGCGTCCCGCTCGACGAATTCAAGCACCCGCAGGTCCTCGTGAGCCATGTGCTCCATGACACCCTCGGCGACCAGGGCCACACCGTATGCCTTATCGTCGACGAGGCGGCGCACCAGTGAGATAGCCAGAATATCCGCGACCTCCTGGAGTCGGATTTCGCGCTCGCCCCACTCCTCGGGGATCAGCGTGATGGTCGCACCGGAGCTCTTGCCGATGCCCAGCGCCAGGTGCCCGGCCTTGCGTCCCATGGAGATGACCAGGAACCAGCGCTGCGTCGTCAGCGCGTCCTCCATCAGATTCATCACCAGACGCGTGCCCAATTCCCGCGCCGTCTCGTACCCGAAGGTGCAGAGCTCCTCGGGCAGCGGAAGGTCGTTATCGATGGTCTTGGGGGCGTGGGCCACCTGGATGTCGGCGCCCATGTGCACCTGTGCATAGCGCGCCACGCGGTAGGCGGAGTAGGCCGTGTCGTCGCCGCCGATGGCCAACAGGTAGCCGACACCGGCGTCGATCAACGTCTGCCCACATTGCCGCAGGTAGGTCTCCGCCTGCGTAGGATTGGCGCGGGCCGTCTGCAGAACGGAGCCGCCCTTGAGGTGGATGCGACTCACATCGTTGATGGTCAGATGATCGGCGACCAGCTCTCCATGCATCAGGTGCTTGAATCCCTCTTTAATTCCCAGTACCTCGTACCCCCGGTTGATAGCTTCGATGGTCGCGGCGTGGATGACACCGTTGATGCCCGGGGCGGGCCCGCCAGCCACCAGAATCGCTAACTTCTTTTTCTCTTCGCTCATAATGCCTCCTCAAATGTGTACCTTTCTATAAGAACGTGCTTATATGTTTAATCAAGCAACGTGACCGGAACGCGCCGGGGACGTTGCGCTGATTCTAATCTGAGACCTACCCACAGCAGACACCCCGTTCCGCGTCTAGAGCGCCGTCTTATTGCGCAGCGCGCTCTCGTAGGCGGCTTCGTAGGTGCGGGCGCTGTCTTCCCAGGAGAAGCTCTGCGACATCGCCCGGGCGATCATCAGTCGCAGGTGCGCCGGACGGTCGTAATAGGTACTCACCGCCCACCCGACCGTGTAATAGACTGCGTGGGCACTGGGCTCCCAGAATTTGAAGCCGGTGCCGCCGCCCGTCGCCTCATCGTACTGCGCCACCGTGTCGTCGAGACCGCCGGTGGCGCGAACGATGGGCAAGGTCCCGTATTTGAGCGAGTAGATCTGATTAAGGCCACAGGGCTCGTAACGGGACGGCATGATAAAGAAGTCGGCGCCGGCCTCGATCCAGTGCGCCAGCTCGTTACTGTAGCCGATGTGGCATCCAATACGTCCGGGATAGCGGCCCGGCAGCGCGCCATAGAAGCGCTCCAGCTCCTTATCGCCCGATCCCAGAACGGCAAACTGCACGCGCATATCGCGCACGACGTTCTCGATGGCGCCGGCGAGGATGTCGAGCCCCTTTTGATGCGCCATACGGCTGACGACCCCAATCAATGGAATTTCAGGGGCCACCTCCAGACCGAGACGCTTCTGGAGCTCACGCTTGCAGATGACCTTCCCCGCCATCTCCTCCGGGGAGTAGGTCGCCGGGATCAGCTCGTCGAGCGCGGGATTCCACTGCTCGTAGTCGACGCCGTTGAGAATACCAACGTAGTTTTTGCCTTTGTTGTTAAGGTAAGGCGCCATGCCGTGGGCGTACTCCGGCGTGCGGGTCTCCCGCGCATAGGTGGGGCTCACCGTGTTGACCAGATCGGCGTAGTGAATGCCGCCCTTGAGAAAGTTAATTTCTCCATGCGCCTCGAACTTATCCGGAGTGAAGTTAGACCATTGTAGGCCCAGATAGTCGTATGCTTCCGCGTCGTAGATTCCCTGGTATCCGATATTATGGATGGTGAGTAGACCGGCAGCCCCGCCCAGCACGGGATCGTCCCAGTGCCAGATCTTGAGGTAAGCCGGCGCCAGCGCCGTCTGCCAATCATGGGCGTGGACGACGTCGGGGTAGAAGCGCATATCCTTGCAGAGCTGCAGAGCCGCGCGGGTGAAAAAGCCGAAGCGGCGCGCGTTATCCTCGTAATCTCGCATCTCCGCGTCGTGATAGAGTCCCTTGCGGTCGAAGTACTTCTGCGATTGGATGAAATAGATGGGCACCCCCTCCGTATTTTTCGTCCTTTCCACGGCACACCACTCCTCCGTGTTACCCATCCAGACGCCCATCGGGCTGAGATAGGGCTGGAGATCGAACTTCTCCGCGATCCCTCGATAACGCGGCAAGATCACGATGACGTCGTGGCCCAACGCTTTCAGCGCCGCCGGCAACGCTCCGACGACGTCGGCGAGACCGCCGCTCTTGGCGTAAGGGACGCACTCCGAGGCAATCATGGCGATACGCATATGTCGGCTCCTAGGAAAGTAGTCACTTGGTCACTTGGTCGCTTGGTCACTGCGGCACGAAGAGGGGAGGGTAACTCCCGCGAACATTGAAAATGTGTATGCAGCGCTTCCCTCAGAAAGGGAGCGACCGACTTTCACACCCTTGTTAAGGATAACGCAAGATTGGTAAGACGCAAATGTTAACGTGGATGGGCAAACGCAGCGGTTCTAAGGCTTGCTAAGGTTGCTCAGC
>CAZCPK010000278.1:0-5767 GCA_964500755.1 uncultured Anaerolineales bacterium | reverse complement strand
GGATGGCTGAGGCTGGCGACGAGCAAGTCGACCCAGCGGGCGCGTTCGGTGACGGCGGGCACGACCTCGCCCTCCACCACGGCGCAGTCGCCGGGGACGTGCGCTTCCGCGCGCAACCACTCGAATTTATCCTCGATCTCGCGCGCTTCAGGCGACGCGTCGGGCGCCTCGTCGTCCTCCCTCTCCTCATCCGTCTCGGGGACAACGTGCACGCCGTGGACGTAGCCTCGCTCGCGCCGCGCCACAGCTAGAGCCAGCGAGAGCGCGTTCCAGCCGCTCTCCTCACCGTTTAGGGCGACGAGTGTGTCGATAAAGAGCCGTCGGTCGGCGCCCCGTGAGACCACGCGCTCCTCGCGCCAGCGCCCCGGTTCCGGCCCCTGCTCCAGATCTCCGGGCAGGATGCGGTCCAGCACGTTCTCGCGGAGCCAACGCAGGACGCCGTTGCGGCGCTTCCCGCGCGTCTCTGCCAGATGACTGGCGACGGAGCGTGCGTCGATGGGCCAGCCCAGCGCTTCCTCCAGCTCGGCCCGGTGTTCCGAGACCCAGATGTAAAGATCAGCCTCGGTGCGCTCGGGGAAGTCCTCCAGCACGCCCTGCTCCCGGATGATCTCGACGAGTGGCAAATAGACGTTGTCCACCCAGGAGGCCACCGCCTCCGCGTAGGAGACCGGCGCGTCGCGCTCAACGCCCATGTACCAGCGGTGGACTGCGATGTGTTCCAGCAACTTCTCGTACTGACCGGGGAGGGTCAGCCGGATGTCGACGTTGGGCCGGATCTCGTCGATGTCGGTCTTGTGCAGAAACGTCGCATACTCCTGCTTGCGGATCACATCGTCGATATCAGTCTCCGGCGTGACCTCGATCGGCACCTCGATCTCTGTGACGTAGGCGTCGATATAGGCGAAATTGTGCGCCCGCGCCACCGAGACGCGGTGGTTACCGTCCTTGACGAAGTAGGCGTCGCCGATCTTGTAGAGTTCGACGGGCGGTAGGGCTACCCCGGCCTCCACGGCCTCGTCGATACTCTGCCAGCGGTGCTGCATTCGCTCCTCGCGGGGCAGAAAGGCACGGTCAAAATCCCGATAGCGTCCTACGCTGCCCACGATCTTCTCCGGCGGCACAGCTTGCAGCCCCAGATAGTGTTGTCCCTCGAAGGGCAGACGGTCCCGCACCTCGTCAAAGGGCAACAGCTCGTTGCTCTTCCCGGTGACCCAGCTACTAATCGCCCGCCAGAAAGCCTTACGTTTGGCGCGGTAGAACTCCTCCCGCGCCCGAATCGCGTTAACCATACTCCCCCTCCATCTTCATAACGTTCAAACGTTTGAACGTTGCAGCGCACTCAGCCGGTCGCTTCCTCGTCCGTCGACGTCCGCTTCTCGCACAGGGTACGGTATTCCTCCGGCGTGATAAATTCGCCGCCGGTGATCTCACGGTCCACGACCCGATAAGCATTGCTGAAGTGGATGGTGAAGTGGAAGAGCCGGAAGCAGGACCCATCCATGACTTCTTTGCGGTAGACGTAGCCGCCGCGCTCATAATCGCGCATCAGGTCGTGGCGCTTGTCGGCGCGGACCTTGACGGGCGCGCCGCAGTTGCCGCACTTAACGTAGACGTAGAGTCCAGCGCGGTCCTGCGTAACGCTCGCGTCCTCCTGGGAACCACCGAACAGCGATCGTACTGCGTCAAAAACCATGATTCTCTCCTCGACTGAGTCTGATGGTCGATTAGTCTAAACAGACGTCCACATTATACCACGCGCCAGATCCTCCGGGTGATCAAGGTCGAAGGCCAACGCGGGATCTCGCACGACGCGGACGGTCGCCCCCGCCACCCGCGCCAACGCCTGGTGGCGCGCGAAGGAGTTAGGTCCAAAACTAAAGGGGATCAAGTCGGGAGGATGGAGCAGGAGCGCATTAGTGCCGCGTTCCGCGTTATCGGGGGCGACGACCAGACCGGGCGCCGCCGGACAAGCGTCCACGAGCGCCGTAACGCTCGCGGGGGTGAGCCGCGGCAGATCCCCGGGCAGCACCAGCAGCGCCGCGACGGCGCGGGTGCGCAGATACCGCACCGCCCGCATCAGCGACGCGTTCAGGCCCGGCGACGCGGGCTCGCGCAGCACGTCCGCACCGTGGACCCGCGCCGTGTCGACCACGACGGGATCGCTGCTGACGACCAGCACGCCCGCCAGTCCCTCCACCGCCGCGAGTGCCTCCAGCGTGTGCCGCAGGAGATCGAGAACGAGCTCCCGGCGCGCCCCGGCATCCAGGATCGATCCCAGCCGGGACTTGGCTTCCGCCAGCGGCTTGATCGGCACAACGGCCCAGATCTGCGTCGGTTTCATGACTCAGCCCAGCCTCTCCGCGAAGGAGAGCACCTCATCCGCCACGCGGCGGCGCGTCGCCGCGTCGGTCATCAACGTCGGCGCGACCAGTGGCGCCATCCCCAGCGCGCGAACCGCCTCCGCCTGCGCCGCGTCGATGGCGTCCAGGACGAAACCGTCGAGCAGGTCGCCGTAGTGCTCGGCGACCGCCGGCGCCGAAGGCGTCACGCCCAGCTCGCGGAACATCTTGGCAGCCGGCCCCTTGACCACATCACCGCCCAATATGGGAGTCACGGCGACGACCACGGGCGCCGCCAGCAGCGCGCGCACGCCGGGCAGCGCCAGGATCGGGTCGAGGCTGACAAAGGGATTGGAGGGACAGAAGATCACGACGTCAGCGCCCTCGAGCGCCGCGCGCACCTCGGGCGTGGGTCGCGCGCCCTCGGGATCGTGCCAGCGGACACCCCGGAGCGCCGGCTGCCAGCGGCGCCGAACGAAGTAGTCCTGGAACGAGAGCTCGCCCGCGTCGGTGAGCACGTGCGTGCGGAAGGGCGCGTCGGTCATGGGCAGCAGGAAGACGCGCACGCCGAGTGCGCCACAGAGCCGCTGCGTCACCTCGGTGAGACGCTGCCCCGTGGCGAGCCATTGGGTGCGCAGCAGGTGCGTCGCCAGGTCACGGTCGCCCAGGCGGAACCACTCCGGACCGCCCAACGCCGCGACGGTCTCCAGGCAGTTGAACGTCTCGTCGGCGCGCCCCCAGCCCGTCTCAGCGTTGGCGACGCCCGCCAGCGTGTAGAGCACCGTGTCGAGGTCGGGACAGATGGTGAGCCCCAGATGTTCGAAGTCGTCGCCGGTGTTGACGACGACGGTCAACCGCTCGGGCGGGAGTGCCTGCGCCAGTCCCTCCGCCAGCTTGGCGCCACCAACGCCGCCCGCCAGCGCCACCACGTTCCCCGCGACCTGTGATGCGTTCATCCCCACCTCCTTCACACGCTCAAACAAAAGCTTCTCTATATCATGGTAACACAAAGAGCCACCACGACAACGGGAACCGTAGCGCTTGCCCACAACGTAACAACCACTATCTCAATGTGCAGGGCTTAAGCAATATGTTTAAGGGCCTTATCCAGATTGAGTAAGGGCCTCAGACAATGAAAAGCCCAGTAGGGCATTCCGCATGTATGCCCATAGCTCTCCGCAGTTCATACGCAGCTCGCAGGTATTCATACCCCCTGCACAATCGTCAAGGATAGCGGGACAAACAGCATTGGCATGGGGACACGGTGACGGTGCCCCCTGGAGCTGACGGCCCCTGAATCAGCTCGCGCCAGCGCAGTATGGACGTGTGTCTGCAAAAATAAATCAATGGTTATATAATAAATATCAGTAGGTAACGGAAAGATGTACGCCGAGAAGAACCGCTGTTCAATCCGTCGACCAAGCGACCAACTGACGACCAGACCACCAGACCATTTTGAAGGAGACACCTATGAACGAGCAAGAGCTACGCGCCGCACCGGCGGTAATTGTGATTTTCGGCGCTTCCGGCGATCTGACGAAGCGCAAGTTGGTACCCGCGCTGCACAGCCTGGCCTGCGAGGACGCGTTGCATCCCCAGACGCAGATTCTAGGCGTGGCGCGCAGTGAGTTCACCGACGAGAGCTTCCGCGCCCACCTCTTTGAGGGGGTCCGCGCCTACGCACGGCTCAAGCCGGAACGCAATATCTGCCAGCATTGGGACAATCTGGCCGACCGCCATCACTATCTGCCGGGCGGATACGACGATCCCCAGACCTATCGACGTCTTGGCGAGACACTCCAGCGCATCGACGCGGAACAGGGCACCAAGGGCAACCGCCTCTTCTACCTGGCGACGCCGCCCGTCGTCTACCCGGACATCGTAACCCAACTGGGAGAAGCCGAGCTCAATCGCGGCACCGCCGGCTGGGCCCGCATCGTCGTGGAGAAGCCCTTCGGTCACAATCTGGAGAGCGCCCGCGAGCTCAACACACTCATCCACAACGTCTTCGACGAGTCGCAAATCTACCGTATCGACCACTATCTGGGCAAGGAGACGGTCCAGAACATCATGACGTTTCGCTTCGCCAACGCCATCTTCGAGCCGCTCTGGAATCGCAACTACGTCAACCACGTGCAAATCACCGTCTCGGAGAGCGTGGACGTGGAACGGCGCGGCGGCTACTACGACCAAGCCGGCGTGCTGCGGGATATGTTCCAGAATCACCTGTTACAGCTGCTGACGCTGACGGCGATGGAGCCCCCGCCGGCTTTCAACGACCGCTTCCTGCGCGACGAGAAGGTGAAGGTACTGCAGGCTGTACGCCCCCTCCGGGAGGAGACGCTGGTGCTGGGCCAGTACACGGGCTATCGGGAGACGGAGGACGTCGCCGACGACTCCAGCACGCCGACCTACGCGGCGCTCCGGCTCTACGTGGACAACTGGCGCTGGCAGGGCGTGCCCTTCTACCTGCGCTCCGGCAAGGCCATGCCCACCAAGCAGACAGAGATCATGCTGCAATTCAAGCGCGTGCCGCACCTGCTCTTCCCGGAGAACGTCGCCCTGACCCGCAACCGGCTCTCGCTCTGCATCCAGCCCGACGAGAGCATCCACCTGCGCTTCGAGACCAAGCAGCCGGGCGCCGGGATGCACACCGCGCCGGTGGAGATGAGCTTCAACTACGATCAGGACTTTGGCGAACGCGCGCTGCCGGAGGCCTACGAGCGGCTGCTGCTGGACGCGATCCAGGGCGACGCCTCGCTCTTCACCCGCGCCGACGAGATCGAACTGGCGTGGGCGCTCTTCGATCCGCTGCTGGATCAGGGCGAGCCCGAGCGTTACGCCAAGGGCAGCTGGGGACCCGAGGGTGCGGAGGAACTGATCGCCGCACAGAACTGCGGCTGGCAGTCAGGATGCGGGCATGAGAATAGGCGCGCGTAAGTGAAATTATATTGGGTCTCTGGGATTTCGCCGGGTAACCCAAAAACGATCTTGAATTTTTACCACAGATAGCACGAATTTTCACTGATTTTTTTGTGTGGATCTGTGAGATCCGTGGTTAAGTTTTCGGTCTGATCCTGCGAAGTCCAAAAGAAGCAGTATATTTTGACTCCACTGAAAAATCGGTTTTTCATCTTTTTTCAGGAGAGTCGATTTTGCAAAGGCACACGCGTGTTGTTGTAAGATAAGTGCTGAACCCCGGATTTCTTAGAGAAACCGAGGTTTATTATACCTGTCGCTGCACGACAGTGTATTTGATACCGCGCGGCTTGCTGCTAAGATGGGTCCAGGCTTGCTCCGGTGACTCAGGGATTTCGAAGCAAATCGATCACCGAGACCGCCCCTCGCCACCCCAGAACGTGCGTAGACAAGGTCAAGGCAAACGCAGCCGGGGTTGATAACATGGACAAACGTCACAGGGAGTCTCT
>CAZCPK010000277.1:0-5777 GCA_964500755.1 uncultured Anaerolineales bacterium | reverse complement strand
GCAGGCTTACGTCTACGACCGGGTGACGTAACGCGCCTTCGGTGTCTCGGAGCATCCGGCGGGGGGGCGCTGGGGACCGGTCGACCTCGACTATCCCTTCCGCAACTGGAGTGATCTCGTCGAACCGGCGCCGGAGGCTGCGCCGGTGGTGCGCGACGGCGAGGGCGGCGTCACCGCGTTGGCTCGTCGGGCCGAGGACGCGGGCAATTGGCGCACGCTCTTCTACGGCTTCCCGCTGGAGACGCTGCCGCCGTTCGAGCGGCGTGCGGCCTTCGACGCCGGCCTGGGCTGGCTCTCGCCCCTGGGCGTCAGCACGTGGTCGGTGACCTCGACGACGCCGCTGCCCGGCGAACGGGTGACCGCCACGGCGGTGCTGCACAACGACGCCGTCCTTACGCATACGGTCCATCTCTCGCATACGGTGCCCGCCTCGCTAACGCTCGTCGCGCCACCGTCGGACAGCGCCTACGATCCGGGGAGCCGGCGCTTGTCCTGGTCCGGTGAGGTGCCGGCGGGCGACGCCGTGACGCTCACGTGGCAGGCCGACGTGATCTCGGGGGGCTCCGCAGGCGCGGCCCTTTCGCCGCGCATCGCCGTGGGCCTGCCAGCGTGGGGACTGACCTTTACGCGCGAGGCGCCGCTCCGCGTCGCCGGTGCGGAGCTGACGACCAGTGACTGGCGTGCCCCCGCCATGTCACCTCTGGTGCGCGAACCGCTGACGTTGACCTTCGCCGTGCGCAATACGGGGCCTGGGACGCTGGAGTCGGGGAATGTGAGACTCTGGCTGAGCCCGGGGTTGGCGCCGATCACCGCCACACTGCAGCCGACGACCGGCACGTCGTTGCCGTGGTGGTCGGGGACACTGGCGCCAGGGGCGACGCGGGAATTGACGATCGCCGTCCGCCCCTGGCGTTGGGAGCCGCCGCTCCGCCTCGACGCGCTGCTGGATGACGGGACCGGTCGGCGGTGGGAGCGCGCCCTGTGGCTGGCGGTCGACCCGCACAGCCTCTACCTGCCCCTGATCTACAAGACCGCGCCCTAAAGGTCCTGACACAGCGAAGAGCGGACAGCTAAATTAAAGGGACTCATTTAGCTGCCTATCACTTTGAGGCAAAAGTTTGTCTGTTACGAGATGAAACTGTTGTAAATCTCTCGAAAGCACGATATTCTACCCAAGTTCATGGATAGGCTCGTAGTTAGCGACGAAGCCCTTGGGCGGAGTCGCGTCAGCGTAAAATTGTTCGTATGCTCGCGAAAGTGATAGGGAGCGAGGGGGCTCTTTTGGAATTCGCCGGCTATGCACCGGCTACGCAATTTGAAATTCAAGCCGCTCGCCGTCCCCGTCCTCGGGGACGGCCCTGATGGTGATTTCGCGTGTTAACGCCCCGAGGAGCGCGCAGCCCACCCGAAGGGGTGCCGGGGGCTAGGAGCATTTTAACTTGCGGGGATTGGCGCTGGACTTAGCCTGTAAGATGTCATTCCGGCGAAATCCCCGAGAGCCATTAAAGGTACCTGGGGATTTCGAAGCAAATCGATTACCGAAACCGCCCTCGCCACCCCAGAACGTGCGTAGACAAGATCAAGGCAAACGCAGCCGGGGTTGATAACATGGACAAACGTCGCAGAGCGTCTCTGAGGGGTTTTGGAAAGCCGCAGAACCGCTTCGTTTGCCCACCTGCCCGCTTGCTTGTCAATATTTTGGGGTTTCTCTGTGTTCTCCGCCTCTGTGGTTCAACTGTTTCCACACCCCAGACAGCCACGCTATTTTAAGAGCTACTCCAGTTCGCGGATGACCATGACGACTTTCCCCTGGACGTGCACGTTATTGGCGGGCACGTAGATGGGGTCCATGGTGGGATTGGCGGGTTGCAACCGCACCTGGTTGCCCTCCCGATAGTACTTCTTGAGCGTCGTCTCGCCTGGGTCTTCGATCCACACCGCAGCCAGCTCCCCGTTGTTGACCTCCTCCTGATCGCGGAGGATGATCAGGTCGCCGTCGTTGATGAGGGCGTCGATCATGGAGTCGCCCTGTACCGTCAACGCGAAGAGATCCGAGACGTCCCGTCCCAGGAGCGCCTGACTCAACTCCACGGTCTCGTCGCCCGCCAGCGGCTCGTAGGCGATGGGTTGGCTGGCGCCGATGTATCCGAGGTAAGGGACGGAGAGCGTCTCGCGCACCTCCGCCACCGGCTCTTCCTCCGCTTCGAGCACGCGGATGCCGCGCGAGACACGGTTTTCTCGGGCGATATAGCCCTGTTCTTCAAGTTGATTCAGGTAGTAAGTGACGTGGGAGGTGGACGTGATGCCCACCGCCTCTCCGATCTCCCGAACCGTCGGGGGGTAGCCTATGCGCTCCACGTGTTGCTGGATGTAATCTAGAATCTTTTGCGGTTGCTCTTTCAACTGGGGGTTCATGGTCAAGACCTCCTTGCCGGACAAGCATTATCCCAAATTTTCCCAATCCCCTTATCCCAATTATACTGGAACAAATGTTCAGTGTCAAGGAATTTTTGAACCTTTGTTCTGGGATATTGGCTCTCAGTTGGGGTAGAAGGTGAGAGGCGACACGTGCCGAGCATGAGAAGCGGACTGGTGATTTCGTCGCGGGGTTGTTATAATTTTAGTTAGGGTCTCTTATCAATATGGGCTGCTTCCCCCCGGAAGCGGCCCTTCAATTCAGTTGCAGGAGGTTGCATATGCAGACGCGAATGGTGACGGGCAGCATTCAGGAGCAGGCAGCACAGGCGATCGTCGTCAATCTCTTCGAGGGGGTGACGGAGCCCGGCGGCGCGACCGGCGCCGTCGACGCGGCGTTGAACGGCGCGATTCGCGCGCTCATCGAGGGCGGCGATTTCCGCGGCAAGCGGAACGAGGTCGCCGTCCTTTACCCGGGCGACGCCCTGCCCGCCCAACGGGTGTTGGTGGTGGGGTTGGGCAAGGAGGAAAAGTTCACCCTGGACGTCGTGCGGCAGGCCGCGGCGACCGCCGCCAAGCGGGCGCGGGAGCTGGGCGTGACGGCGCTCCACACGGTCGTGCACGGGGGCGGCGTGGGCGGCATCGACCCCGAACGCGCTGCCGAGGCCGTGGTCGAAGGCACGCTGCTGGGACTCTACCGCTTCCACGAGCTCAAGACGGAGCTGGAGGACGTGCGCCCCGACGTCGAGACGCTGACGCTGGTCGAATTCGACGCCGATAAGGTCCCGGCGCTGGAGGCTGGCGCGCGCGCAGGGCAGGCGCTGGCCGAGTCGACGCTGCTGGCCCGCGATCTCATCAACCGGCCCGGTAACGTGGCGACGCCCGCGCACATCGCCGCGGTGGCCCAGCGCATGGCCGACGAGGTCGGTTTGCGCTGCCGCGTCATGGAGAAGCCGGAGATGGAGGAGCTGGGCATGGGCGCCCTGCTCAGCGTCAACCAGGGCGGCGGTGAGCCCGCCAAGATGGTGATCCTGGAACACAACGCCGACCGCGACGATCTGCCGACGGTGACGCTGGTGGGCAAGGGCATCACCTTCGACAGCGGCGGCATCTCCATCAAGCCGCACACCGGCATGAAGGCCATGAAGGGCGATATGGGCGGGGCCGCCGCTGTCATCGGCGCGCTGCGCGCGGTGGCGCTGCTCGACCTGCCCCTGCACGTCGTCGGCCTGACGCCGCTGACGGAGAATATGCCCGACGCGCACGCCAGCAAGCCCGGCGACGTGGTCACGTCACTCAAGGGCCTCACCGTGGAGATCATCAGCACTGACGCCGAGGGCCGCATGATCTTGGCCGACGCGCTCACCTACGCCGAGGAGTTCGCCCCCGACGCCATCCTGGACATCGCGACGCTCACCGGCTCCAAGGTCATCGCGCTGGGCGACCACGCCGCCGCCGGCATGGGCGACGACGACCTCATCGAGCGGCTCCGCGCCGCCGGCGACGCGACCTACGAGCGTGTCTGGCCCCTGCCGCTCTTCGAGGAGTACGGCAAGCAGCTGGAGAGCGACGTCGCCGACTGCCAACACACGGGCGGACGCGCCGGAGGCGCCATCACCGCCGGTTACTTCCTCAGCAAGTTCCCGCCGGACGACGTGCCCTGGGCGCACCTGGACATCGCGGGCCTGGCGCTGACCGATAAGGAGAAGGCTTACGTGCCGAAGGGCGGCACCGGCTTCGGCGTGCGGCTCTTCGTCGAGCTGCTGCGGAACTGGTAGCCGCCGGCCTTCGGGTCGGTACGGACGAACGGGCGCCCCGGTCCTCGAGGACCGGGGCGCCTGTGGCGTGACGGCTTCTTGGTTTGGCGGGCCACTGTGCTTACGGAGATTGAACTCCCCGGCCGGGGTCTTTGACCGGGCATAAAAAACGTCGCGCCTCACGTCTCGCGTATCACGTATCGCGCCGTACCTATGACATTTTGCGCACGCTCACTGTACACCTCTCACTTTTCTAAGCAGTCATCCTGCGCTATCATAACTTTCGGTGCGTCCTGGCGCCGGCCCAGGCGGAACGGAGAAGGGCTCGGCGCGCTTGAGTCCGGACGCCGAAAGGGAGGTGCTCACCCCACACATCTGTATCAACCGTTGTCCGGTGCCGAATGCCACACCGTCGCCGCAATCATCGCCCCCGGCCCAGCCGGGAGTTCGGACCGCTGTATCCATTTTACACTTGGTTCCAAGGAGGTAACTGCGATGACCATTTCCTATGCTTTGTACGAGAATCACCTGACCTCAGATCCTGACGACTACATGGCCCTGGTACAGTCCAAGGGCACCGCCGAGCTGGAGGACGTGATTGAGCGCATGATCGAACAGGGCTCGACCGTCGTCAAGGCCGACATCCTCAGCGTGCTGGAGGATTATCATAGCGCCATCGAGAGCATGGTGCTGGAGGGCATGAACGTCAACACGCCGGGCGCCAACTTCCGCGCCAGCATCAAGGGCGTCTTCGACGGGCAGGCTGACATCTTCGACCCCAACCGCCACCAGATCCGCGCCGCCGTCAGCCCGGGCCGGCGCTTCCGCCGCGCCATCGAGGGCCGCGCCCGCCTCGTCAAACAGGAAGCGGGCAAACCCGAACCCAAACCGCTGCAGTACACCGACCTCAACACCAGTACCCGCAACAGCGTGCTCACGCCCGGCGGCATGGGCCAGCTGGTGGGCCACCGGCTCAAATTCGACCCCGCCGACGCCGACCAGGGCATCTACTTCGTCGCCGAGGACGGCACGGAGACCCAGGTCGTCATCGTGGGGCGCAACAAGCCCGCCGACCTGATGTTCATGGTGCCGGAGAGTCTCACCGCCGGGGACTACACCCTGGAGGTGCGGGCCAAGGTGTACAGCACCGACAAGGTCCGCGTCGGCGCGTTGGAGCCCCCGCTCACCGTCGGCTAACATCATCATAAGTAGATCCTACGTCTAGTACGACGACAGGCTGTCTTTTCTGAAAAGATAGCCTGTCTTTTTTGTAAAGTCACACTGCCTAGGCGGCAAAGTCAACGGGACTAGGGAGGAAAATCAACGTGACTAGGGTGTCTAGGCAAGGTGACTTTGATGCAAAGTCCCATTGACTAGGGAGCAAAGTCAACGCGACTAGGGTGTCTAGGCAAGGTGAGGTTTTCGAAAAGTCAGTGTGACTTTGGCCCGGGTTCCATCTGGAATTTCGAAGCAAATCGAGGGAAGGTTCGGAAATAGGTTGACACTTTTGAATAGCAACGTACCGGACTATTAGAAACGGGAGTACTTCCATGCGTTAAGCGTGCTTGACTCAGCCGTGCACCAGCCAAGGGTAAGTTTGGCGCG
>CAZCPK010000276.1:0-5778 GCA_964500755.1 uncultured Anaerolineales bacterium | reverse complement strand
AGGTACGTCACTTCCTGGACTCGCTCTCGTGTCTACTGGCGCTGGAACAGGGCGGCCCGCTGACCAACGAGCGCGTGATCGACGTGGGGACCGGTCCCGGCTTCCCCGGACTCCCGCTCAAGGTGCTGCGCCCCGGATTGCGCCTGACCCTGCTCGAGGCGACCGCCAAGAAGACGCGCTTCCTGGAGCACGTCGTCGAGCTGCTCGACCTGCAGGACGTTACGATCCTGCACGGACGCGCCGAGTCGCTCGGCAAGGACCAGGCCCACCGTGAGCGCTACGATTGGGCCATCGCGCGGGCCGTCGCCGACCTCCCCATCCTGGCGGAATACCTGCTGCCCCTCACCCGCGTCGGCGGGCGGGCGCTGGCCCAGAAGGGCGACGACGTCACCGACGAGCTCGAGCGCGCGCTCCACGCCATCGAGACGCTGGGGGGCGGGTTCTGGGATCTGGTGCCGGTGGAACTGCCGGGCCTGGACGAGACGCGCCATCTGGTGGTGCTCGACAAGCTCGCCGCGACGCCGAAGCCGTATCCGCGCCGCCCCGGCATGCCCGCCAAGCGCCCGCTCACCCCGGAGGCGTAGGCGTCGCTCAAGCAGCCCCATGAACCTCACCAAAAAGAAGGTAACGTTCAAACGTTAGAACGTGGGAACGTTGGCTTTGCGCGCAAGGCAGGGAGGCTGCGCCGCGACTGAGCGCCCGCGACGCTACACTTCGGAGACGATGCCGCCCGCGACGCGCAGCAGCAGCGTCCGCTCGCGGAACGACGCGGGGAACATCTCGGCGTCGGTGGTGGAGAGAATCGTCTGCTCGACGCCGCCCAGCAGATCCAGCAGATAGGCGCGCCGCTCGCGGTCCAGCTCGGCCAACACCTCGTCCAGCAGGAGCACGGGCGCTTCCCCCGTCTCCTCCTGAAGCCAGCGCAACTCCGCCAGCCGCAGCGCCAGCACCGCCGTCCGCTGCTGGCCCCGCGAGCCGAAGGTCCCCAGGTCGACCTCCTGCGAGAGGAAGCGGATCTCGTCCCGTTGCGGGCCCATGCGCGTGACGCCCCGCTGAATGGCCCGCGACCGATTGCGGACCAGCGTCGCGCGGTAGGCTTCGCGCAGCTCCTCGACGTCGACCGGCGGCACGGGATCCTCGCCGGGCAGCAAGCCCATCTGATAATCGAGCGCGGGCGGCGCCAGCGGGTCGAAGTTGGGCTCGTACTGGAGCTGCAGCCACGCGTTGCCCCCGGTCAGCTCCTGGTGATAGCGATCGGCGTGGAGCGTCAACGCGGCGAGCACCCGCCGTCGATAGAACGAGACCGTGACGCCCGTCTCCGCCAGCACCTGCTCCAGCGGCGCCAGCTGCGCCGGATCCCCGCCCTCGTCGCGCAGATAACGCAGCAGCGCGTTGCGCCGCGAGAGCGCCGAACCGTACTTGTGATTCGCCTCAACGTACTCCGGATAGACCTGTGAGAGCAGGTCGTCGAGGTGCCGTCGGCGCCCCGCCGGCGGTCCGCCCACCAGCCGCACGTCCTCCGGGAGGAAGAGCACCACGTTGAGGTGTCCGGCAAGATCAGAGCGGCGCACCGTCCGCTCGTTCACGCGGATGCGCTTGGAGAGCCGCGACCGTCCGTTGGAAGACTGCGAAAGTTGCAGCACGATGTCGAGGGTCTCGGTGCGTTCTTTCTTGACCACCTCGGCGGAGACCTGCGCGAAGGGCATGCCGTTGTCGACGGCCTGCCAGTGGATCAGGTGGCGGTCGGTGGAGGTCAATGGCGAGCTGCCCAGTGCCAGGTACGCGATGGCCTCCAGCAAACTGGTCTTGCCCTGGGCATTGGCGCCCAACACGAGGATCGACGCCGCCGGGAAGTCGATTTCCAGGCGGGCATAGGTGCGAAAGTGACGGAGACTGAGACTCTTTACGTGCATAGCGTGCGTATTGTAACACGGGCGCGACCAAATGGCGAACGAACGTCCTCTTACGAAAATCGCGGGCCGTAGGGAGAGGCGGCTCACCTTTCCTCACGAGGTCAAAACCGCGCTGAAGTGCGTGACTACGAACCTTTTCGTCATCCTTGGTATTGCTTGCACACGGGACTCCTTCACAAATCGCTTATCCTGCAGTACAATGGGCAGCGATGCCAACGCCATTTCAACATCTAACCTATGGAGACGCGCTTGTATCGGACCCGGCCCTTCCGCAGGCGATACGCCGGCGCCTGCGAGAAGCGGCGGGCGCTTTCCTGTTGGGCAACACCGCGGGCGACGTCCAGTACGTCATGGGAGAAAAGCGCATCACCACGCACCTCTACCCCGTGCCGCCGCCGTCTGCCCTGGCGCCGGCGAAGAAGTTGCTCCGCACTTACCCAGCGCTGGCGGACCCGCACCGTCTGCCGTCCGCGCAGGCCGCCTTCGTCAGCGGCTACCTGCTGCACCTGACCTGGGACGCGGTCTGGGCCATCGAACTCTTCTGCCCGCTCTACCGGGACGCCGGCGGCTGGCCCGACCGGCGCAGCTGGGCTGTGCACCACAACGCGCTGCGGCTGGTACTGGATCGCCGGGCCGAGGCGGCGTTGCGTCAGACGCCGCACGTCCTGGAGGCCCTGCGCGCAGCTCGCCCCGCTCACTGGCTGCCCTTCGCCCCCGACGACGCGCTGCGCACCTGGCGTGACTGGCTCGTCGAACAGCTGACGGCGCCGGAGACGGTACAGACCGCGACGGTCTTCGCCCAGCGGATGCACGTCACCACCGAGCACCTGGAGGCCGTCGCGGACGCCATCGAGCGCGACGCGCCGGACGCGCGCGTCCCCGGACTGGCGGAGGCGGTGGGTCGCTTCGAGCGCCTGGCGCGCCGTCACAGTCTGACGCTGCTCCGAGAGTACTGGAACGCCGCTCACACACCCGGCGACGACGTCGCTACGGCGGTCCCCGTCTCGACGCCCAATCGCTAGGCCGACACATTGCGGGATCTCGAAACTAACAAACCTTCATCACCAAGCATAACGTTAGCACGTTCACACGTTTGAACGTTTCAACGTTCGTCCTTTGACTTTCGATGCACTTTGGAGGAGGGAACCATGAAAGTGATCCGAATAATGGCGCTTACGGCGCTCGCCGCGCTCCTGCTCGTCGGAGCCGCGCCTCCCGTCCGGGCGGAGAAAGCACCCCCGCCGGCGGTCGCCTCGTACACCTTCGCCGTCACCTACGATCCCGAGCACCACGTCATCCAGGGACAGGAGACGGCGCGCTACACCAACCGGACCGAGGCGCCCATCCCCGACCTGGTCTTTCACCTCTACCTCAACGCCTTCCGCAGCGAAGAGACGTTATGGATGCAAGAGGTCGGCTACACCCCTATGGGCTTTGACCCGCAGTATCCCGGCAGCATGGAGATCACACGCCTCGCCCTGGCGGACGGCGCCGTGCTCGACGTGACCCCCGTGGACGACGACGCGACGCTGGTGCGGGCGGCGTTACCCACACCGGTCGCGCCGGGCGAGACGATCGAGGTCGCCCTGGACTTCACGGCGCAGTTGCCCAGGGTCTTCGCGCGCACCGGCTGGGCGGACGGGGGCAACTTCGTCATGGCGGGCCAGTGGTTCCCCAAACTCGGCGTCTGGCAGGGGGCGGACGGCTGGAACGCCTACCCCTTCCACGCCCAGAGTGAGTTCTTCGCCGACTTCGGCACCTACGATGCGCGGCTCACCTTGCCAGAAGGCTGGGTGGTCGGGGCCACCGGCACGCAACCGATCACGTCGGAGGCCCACGGGGACGGCACGGTCACCCATCGCCTCTATGCGGAACACGTCATCGACATGGCCTGGGCCGCATCGCCGCACTTTGTCGTCCGCACCACCGAGGTGGGCGACGTGACGCTGCGCACTTACCATTATCCTGAGACGGCGGCTCTCGCTGAGCGCGTCGAGACCGCCACCGTCGGCGCGTTCGAGGAATACAGCCGGTGGTACGGCCCCTACGGCATGGGGCACTACCCGCAGCTCTCCGTCATCGTCGTCCCGCCAGGTGCCGGCGGCGCGGGCGGCATGGAGTACCCCACGCTCTTCACC
The DNA here is from genome assembly GCA_964500755.1 of uncultured Anaerolineales bacterium. Lineage (GTDB taxonomy): Bacteria > Chloroflexota > Anaerolineae > B4-G1 > SLSP01 > G713. The sequence goes on along the minus strand of CAZCPK010000276.1, from coordinate 1,727 downwards.
ACCGGCTCCTTGAGCGGCGTGCCGCTTCCCGCCTGCGTCAAATGGACCGAAGTCGAGACCGTCCACGAGCTGGGCCACCAGTGGTTCCAGGCCGTCGTCGCCACCAACGAGGCCGAGGAGCCCTGGCTCGACGAAGGCTTCACCGACTACAGCACCGTCCGCGCCATGAACGCCCGCTACCACGGGGCTTTCCTCGACTGTTTCGGCTGGACGCTCACCTACCTGGGTTTACGGCGTCAAGAATACGTCGCTCAACCGCGGACGCCGATGACGGGCAAGGCCTGGGAACTGGAACACTACGACGTCGCCACCTACGCCAAGCCCGCCGTGGCGCTCAGCACCCTGGAGCGCGTCGTCGGCCCCGAGGCGATGCTGGACTTCCTGCGTACCTATTACGAGCGCCACGCCTTCACCCACCCCACCGCCGAGGACGTCCGTGCCGTGATGTCCGAGACGCTGGGCGCGGACGTGACGGCGCGCTTCTTCGAGGGATTGGTCGGCGGCGACGGCACGCTGGACGCCCGGGTCGCGACGCTGGAAGGCACGCGGGGCGCGGTCACCCGCGACGGGGACTATTGCTTCCCCACCGAGGTGGTCTGGCAACATCGTGGCGCGCCGCCCAACCGGACGGCGTGGGCGTGCGACGAGCCCGAGCTCACCTTCACCGGCACCAGCAGGCTGGAGCGCGTGCAGATCGACCCGGAGCACCAGCTCCTCATCGACGTCGACCTCGCCAACAACGGGGCGCGGGCCACGCCCGACGGGTCCGCCTGGCTGGGCAGCTGGGTGCGCGTCACCCACTGGTTCCAGAGCATCTTCACGCTGGGAGGCATCCCATGGTAAACCTACACACGTACGTCACGCGCGTCCTCCGCCGCCCGCGACCCTGGCTGCTGCTCTACAGCGTCACCCTGGCGCCGGCGCTGGTCCTGGCACTGCTGCTGACGCAGCCGCTGCTCGACGTCAGCCGCTCGCCGTTACTGCGCGAGGCGCTGGTCAATCGCTCCCTCGACCAGCTGATCGAGGTGCTGCGGCCCGCGCCGCTCCCGCCAGAGGCCCAGACCGGCCCGTCCTTTGGCGCACTGCTGAGTGTGCCGCTGTGGGGAACGTTCCTGGTGGTGGCGGGGCTGCTGCGGTCGTACCTGCAGGGCGGGACGCTCGCCACCTACGCTGCCGACGGCCCACTCGACTGGGGCGTCTTCTGGGAAACGTGCGGGCGCTGGTTCGGCCCCTTCCTGCTGCTAAACGTCAGCATGGGCCTGGCGAAGGGGGTCGTGCTCGTCGTGGGCGGCATCCTCACCGCCCAGCTCTGGCCCGGCGGCGCGCTGGGGGGACAGCTGGCTCTGGGCGTGACGCTCCTGCTCGTGAGCGCCCTGGGGCTCTGGACCGAGCTGGCCCGCGCGGCAGCCGTCGCAGGCGGGAAACGGCGGGTCGGCACAGCGCTCGGCGCAGGATTGCGCGTCCTGCGTCAACGCCCGGGGCGCCTGCTGGGGCTCGTCGCCGGGATCCTGGCGCTGCAGGCCGTCGTCTTCGGCCTCAATCGTTTGAGTGGGACGCTGTTGCCCATCCCCGCGTGGCTGGCGACGCTCCTCGTCCAGCAGGTCTTCGTCGCGGCGCGGCTGGGACTGCGGCTGAGTCGGCACGCGGGCCAGGTGATATTGGCGCAGACAGCGTAAGCGCTTCAATCGACAACCGTCGCCCACTGCGGGATCACGTCCACGAGGAAG
>CAZCPK010000275.1:0-5814 GCA_964500755.1 uncultured Anaerolineales bacterium | reverse complement strand
TTGCCAGGAGGCGCTGAGCAACCTTAGCAAGCCTTAGAACCGCTTCGTTTGCCCCACCCAGGCCCTGTTTGCCCCGGCGCCCCCCCCGCCCCTACCCTTTAACGTATCGAATCACAGGGATTTCCTGCCTTTCCGGCACCCTTTTCAATGAAGAGAGACCCACTAGGGGAAATCCCCTAATTCAGCTAGGGGTAACTTCCTCTCCCAAATAGGGGAAATGCCGTTGATTTCGCCGTAGTTATATGGTTTGATTAACAATGCATTAACATGCTCCAAAACTTCCATACTGGAGCCATTCATCGTTAACGCGAAGGCGTTTCTATAAGTAATAGCGACAGGATTGAACTACTTACTCATAAAACAGCCGCACGGGAGAAATAAACTTCTAACTTCCCACATTTGATCGTAGGACATCATCCTGTCATCGCTATCTAACGCCGATAGGCCACCCATCATCACACAAAGGAGGTGAGTTCCGGAGGCAACCAAGTAACACGCACACGCGCGATTTGATCTGTACAGTCCTACTAAACCTAACCTTTTGAAGGAGAATCAACATGTTTAAGAGAAATTCGCTATTGGCGTTGACCCTGCTGGTCATTGCCACCCTGATTCTGACGGCCTGCGGCGGCGCGGAAACGCCCGAGGCTACCGAACCGGCGGAGACGGCGGAACCCGCAGAAGAATTGGCCGTCGGCATCGTACTGCCCACCAAGGACGAACCCCGCTGGATCCAGGACGAGACCCGCTTCCGCAACGCGCTGGGAGAGGCCGGCTACGACGTCGAGATCCTCTTCAGCCAGGGCTCTTCCGCTAAAGAGAAGGAGAACATCGAGGCGCTGATCACCAAGGGCGTGCAGGTCATCATCCTCTGCCCCCACGACGGCACCGCCGCCGCGGCAGCCACCGAGGCCGCCGAAGAGGCGGGCGTCGACATCATCTCCTACGACCGCCTCATCCGCGACACCGAGGCCGTCGACTACTACGTCACCTTCGACAGCGTCCAGGTCGGCGCGCAGCAGGCCCAGTACCTGGTCGACCGCGTTGAGGGCACCGGCAACCCGCTCTACCTCTACGCCGGCGCCGCCTCCGACAACAACGCCTTCCTCTTCTTCCGCGGCGCCTGGCAGGTGCTGCAGCCTTACATCCAGGACGGCACCTTTGAGGTCATCAACTCCGACGAGGCCATCGCGCTCTCGGACAAAGCCGACCTGACCCGCGAGGAAGAGGCCCGCATCATCGGACAGGTCACCACCAACTGGGACTTCAACACCGCCAAGAACCTGGCCGAATCCCACCTCACCGCAGCGACCGCCGCCGAGAAGGGCGACGTCTTCATCCTGGCCCCCAACGACGGCACCGCCCGCGCCATCGCCGACGCCTTCGCGGCCGACAGCGACGTGACCGACTACGTTATCACCGGTCAGGACGCCGAGAAGGCTTCCGTCCAGTACATCATCGACGGCAAGCAGTCCATGACCGTCTTCAAGGACGTGCGCACCCTGGTACAGGACGCCATCAGCGCGGCCGTCGCCCTGCTCGAGGGCAGCGAGCCCGCCGCCACCGGCGCGTACGACAACGGCGCGAAAGACGTCCCCGCCATCCAATCCGAGGTCATCGCCGTCGACGCGGACAACGTCCAAGAGGCATTGATCGACTCCGGCTACTACTCCGCCGACGAGTTCACCGGACTCGAAGCAAGCGACGACGAACCGGCGGTTGAGGGAGATATCGCCGTCGGCATCGTACTGCCCACCAAGGACGAACCCCGCTGGATCCAGGACGAGACCCGCTTCCGCAACGCGCTGGGAGAGGCCGGCTACGACGTCGAGATCCTCTTCAGCCAGGGCTCTTCCGCTAAAGAGAAGGAGAACATCGAGGCGCTGATCACCAAGGGCGTGCAGGTCATCATCCTCTGCCCCCACGACGGCACCGCCGCCGCGGCAGCCACCGAGGCCGCCGAAGAGGCGGGCGTCGACATCATCTCCTACGACCGCCTCATCCGCGACACCGAGGCCGTCGACTACTACGTCACCTTCGACAGCGTCCAGGTCGGCGCGCAGCAGGCCCAGTACCTGGTCGACCGCGTTGAGGGCACCGGCAACCCGCTCTACCTCTACGCCGGCGCCGCCTCCGACAACAACGCCTTCCTCTTCTTCCGCGGCGCCTGGCAGGTGCTGCAGCCTTACATCCAGGACGGCACCTTTGAGGTCATCAACTCCGACGAGGCCATCGCGCTCTCGGACAAAGCCGACCTGACCCGCGAGGAAGAGGCCCGCATCATCGGACAGGTCACCACCAACTGGGACTTCAACACCGCCAAGAACCTGGCCGAATCCCACCTCACCGCAGCGACCGCCGCCGAGAAGGGCGACGTCTTCATCCTGGCCCCCAACGACGGCACCGCCCGCGCCATCGCCGACGCCTTCGCGGCCGACAGCGACGTGACCGACTACGTTATCACCGGTCAGGACGCCGAGAAGGCTTCCGTCCAGTACATCATCGACGGCAAGCAGTCCATGACCGTCTTCAAGGACGTGCGCACCCTGGTACAGGACGCCATCAGCGCGGCCGTCGCCCTGCTCGAGGGCAGCGAGCCCGCCGCCACCGGCGCGTACGACAACGGCGCGAAAGACGTCCCCGCCATCCAATCCGAGGTCATCGCCGTCGACGCGGACAACGTCCAAGAGGCATTGATCGACTCCGGCTACTACTCCGCCGACGAGTTCGAGAATTTGCCCTAACGCATAAACGTGAGAAAATAGGAATAGTGATAGCATATGCTATCACTATTCCTATCACATACTATTGGGAACCGGAGGCGCTATGAGTGCTCCCATACTGGAAATGAAGCACATCACCAAGGAATTCCCCGGTGTGAAAGCGCTGGATGACGTCAGCTTTCGCGTCGCCGAAGGGGAGATCCACGGTCTGGTGGGGGAAAACGGGGCAGGGAAATCCACGTTGATGAAGGTCCTGAGCGGCGTTCATCCCCACGGGACCTACAGTGGCGAGATTCTACTGCGTGGAGAACCGCAAGAGTATCACAACACGAGTGACAGCGAAAAAGCAGGCATCGGTATCATTTATCAAGAGTTGGCCCTCATCCCCGAAATGACCGTCTATGAGAACATCTTCCTCGGCCAGGAGATCAGTAACGGCTTCACAATCAATTGGAACGAGACCATCAAACGGACAGCAGAGATCCTTAAGCGGGTGGGACTTGACGTCAATCCCGCTACAAAAATCAAGGACCTGGGAGTAGGCAAGCAACAGTTGGTGGAAATTGCCAAGGCCCTACACCGTGACGTGAGAATCTTGATTCTGGATGAGCCCACCGCCGCTCTCAACGAGGACGATAGTGAAAATTTGCTCAACCTATTACGGGAGCAGCGCAAGCAGGGCGTGACCTGTATCCTAATCTCCCACAAATTGCGCGAGGTCATCGAGGTGGCGGATACGGTCACCGTGCTGCGGGACGGGCAGACCATCGCAACGTTGGACGCCCACAAGGGTGAGGTCTCCGAACCCGTGCTGATCAAGCACATGGTAGGCCGGGCCATCGACAATATCTATCCAGAAAAAGAGCACACTCCCGCGGAGGAAATCACCCTCGAGGTGAGAAATTTGAACGCCTACGACCCAAAAGTCGGGCGGCAGATTCTCGAAGAGGTCAACTTCAAAGCCAAAAAGGGAGAAATTCTCGGCTTTGCCGGATTGATGGGTTCAGGGCGTACCGAGCTGGCCTTGAGCATCTTTGGGAACCCCGAAAATTACCAGGTGAGCGGCGAGGTCTACGTCCAGGGCAAGTCCATGAACTTCAATCACCCCGCGGACGCCATCCGAAACGGCGTGGCGTATTTGAGTGAAGACCGAAAAGCCAAAGGCCTCATTCTGATCCAGGACGTCAAAGAGAACATCACGCTGGCTAACCTGAAGGAAATCGCCAAGCGCGGCACAATCGACCGCAACGCTGAGATCAAGGTGGCACAAGAGTATCGACGCTCGCTCGACATCAAGACGCCCAGCATCGAACAAACGGTCAGAAATCTTAGCGGCGGCAATCAACAAAAGGTCTCGCTGGGAAAATGGCTGTTTGTCAAACCTGATCTATTGATTCTAGACGAGCCTACCCGGGGGATCGACGTGGGCGCTAAATATGAGATCTACACACTGATGACCGATCTGGTAAATCAGGGCATGAGCATCATCATGATCTCCTCCGAGCTGCCCGAAATCCTGGGGATGAGTGACAGGATATACGTCGTTTCCGGCGGCAGAATCGCCGGAGAGATGCCGATTGAGGAAGCGACACAGGAAAAAATCATGAGTCTGGCGACGGATTATTAGGAGGCACAGGATGTTTTTTAAGCACTTGCAGAGGGTCGTAAAGGACAATATCCGTGAGTATGGCATGTTTATCGCCCTATTTGTCATTATGGCGATCTTCACCTTTACCACGGACGGTATCTTCATCTCGTCTCGGAACATCAGTAACCTGCTCAACCAGACGGGGTACATTGCCGTGTTGGCCGTGGGCATGACGTTGGTCATCGTTATCCGGCACATCGACCTATCGGTTGGCTTTCTCGCCGGCTTTCTCGGTGCCGTCGCAGCCGTCGGATTGCAATTCTGGAACCTACCGGTCTGGGTGGTGATCCCCATGACCCTGGGCCTTGGGGTGATCGCCGGTTTAATCACGGCCTATCCGGTAGCGCAGTTGGGCATCCCGTCCTTTGTGGCTTCGTTGGCCGGCTGGTTGATCTACCGAGGTGCGCTGCTCCTGGTTACCGCTGCCACCGGTACCATTATTATTCAAAATGATGCGTTCAACGCCATCGGTAACGGCTATATCCCCGACATTACCGTCGGATTCTGGCCGGAGGTACATAAAGTCACCCTGTTACTGGGGGTAATCGGCATCGTGCTCTTCATCATCAACGCTATCAACAGCCGCAAGAAGAAGCAGGCCTATGACTTTGAAGTCCTCCCGATGGATATGTTCATCTTTGAGCTGATCTTCGTATCGTTACTAATAGGTGTGGTCACGTGGATTCTATCGGGATACAACGGCCTCTCCTGGACGGTGGTCGTCGTGTTGTTCGTCGTGGGCATCTATCACTTTGTCACGACGCAGACCGTACTGGGCCGCCACATCTACGCCATCGGCGGCAACCCGGAGGCGGCGGAGCTGAGCGGTATCAGCGTCAAGAAACTAACCTTTGTGGTCTTTGGTTCGATGGGGATGTTGTCCGCCCTATCGGGCATTCTCTTCGCCTCCCGCCTGCAATCCGCCACGACCCAGGCCGGCACCTTGTTTGAGCTCGATGCCATCGCAGCAGCCTACATCGGCGGTGTCTCAGCCGCCGGCGGCGTCGGCAAGGTAACGGGCTCTCTCATCGGAGCCATCGTCTACATGTCGCTGACCAGCGGCATGAACTTGATGAACGTCGACATCGCCTATCAGTACGTCGTCCGCGGTGCCGTGCTCGTCGCAGCCGTGGTCTTCGACGTCACCACACGGCGGAGTGGGAAGTAAACTATTCCCTTGCCAGAAAAAATTCGGGTGATGGCAGAGACTAATCGGTGGTGGTGCAAAGCATCACCACCGCACTGGTTTAGTCGACCGGGCTCCTGGGGGGTTCGCCGGATGCAAGGGATTTCGAAGCGAGTGGTCAGCGAAGACCCGCGCCTATGTCGCAGAACGTGCTTAGCCGCGCACAAGGCAAACGCAGCCGGGTTGATGACCGGGGTAAGCCTTGCCAGGAGGCGCTGAGCAACCTTAGAAAGCCTTAGAACCGCTTCGTTTGCCCT
>CAZCPK010000274.1:0-5826 GCA_964500755.1 uncultured Anaerolineales bacterium | reverse complement strand
CCTCTTCCGGCCTCATTGTCTCAAAAAGTTTTGCCATATTTGATACCATTAGTTTTAGGGGCACTCACTCCACTATCCGACAAAGTCCAAGAGCGCCATTTTTATTGGACGAAGTTGACATCACCGGGGCGCAGGTCGCGGAATATGATCGCGAGGAGGTCACCCAACTCGCCGTCGTTGCAGACGTCGCCACAGGATTGACGGATTGTGTGATGGGTGGGGCCGTGACTGCAGCGTTGGAGCTGGACGTTGTACCGGTGATTGGGGAGCGCTACGACCTGGTCATTCCTGAGGCGTTGTGGGAGCGAGGAGGATTAGCTGATCTGGCGTTCAAGGCCGCTGGGGCCGGGCTGCCGGTTATGACTCGACGCCGATAGGTGACGTCTTCGCTGTGCTTTAAGGAGGTAACTGTGAGCAATGTACAGAAAGTCGTATTGGGGGTATTGGCGCTCGCCAATCTCTTGGTGTTTGGTGTGGCGTTGTGGTATTTCTTCTCCATGCAGCAGGATCGACAGGCCCTGCCGACGTTGTTGCCGTTGACGCCCGGGGATGAGAACGCGGCATCTGCCCCTCGGGGATTGGGGCCCACGTGGACGCCGACGACCTCTCCTACACCTTCCCCGACCTTCCCCCCGCGACCGACGAACACCCCGGGGCCGACCGGTACACCCTTTCCCACAGCGACGCCGACGGTGACGCCCACCCCTGAACCGATAGAATTGGATAACGGTGAGTTCGACATGCTCATGCCCAACCGCATCCCCGGATGGGAGTGGTACGCCGACGTCAACTACCGCCCCGGCGACGACTACTATCCGCACCAGTCGTACGCTGAACCCATGTTCGAGGCCGCCGATGATCCGGTGCGCCGTATCAACGGCTCGACTCTCAAGATTGAGACCATGCGTTGGTTGAAATTCCGCGCCTACGTACATCAAACCATCACGGTGACGGCGGGAAGCTCGGTCTCCTTTCGGGTGAAAGCCCAGGCGTTCTCTTCCATTGAGAAGTTGGTCATGCGAGCCGGTATCGATCCCCGCGGCGGCGACGACTGTTCCAACGCCCGGTGGAGCGAGGTGATTATCAATCAGGACGATGGCATCGTCACCATTCAGTCGCCCTGGGTCGTCGCAGGAGATGAGGAGCGCGTCACCGTCTGCCTCTACGCCGAGCCGAACTATCCCGATACCAACAACGCCGCCTTCTTTGATCAGGCCGAGATTATCGTCCAATAGGCTGAGGAGCTGCCATGGAATCTATGCCCGTGTTATGTGATGTCGTCGTCGTTGGCGCTGGCTTAGCCGGCGCGGCTGTGGCCAATGAGCTGGCTGAGGATGGACTGCAGGTGGTGGTGCTGGAATCGCGGGAGCAAGTGGGCGGGACATCCGGCGTGGGCCTCGACGAGGGATGGGCGCTGTTGGGTATGCCGGGTCTCTATGTTGACCTCGTCGAACAACTGGAGGAGGCGCGCGCGCAGGAGGCCTGGGCGTTGACGCGGCAAAACCTGACGTTTCTTCGCGAGCGGGCGGAGATGTTAGGGGTCGCGAACGCGGTTGTGGGCAGTTTGCGGCCTACCGCGAGCAGCGCCGTTGCAGAGCGGGTCCAGCGTTCGGTGGAGCTGTTACAGGGTGCCGGTTTCGACGTCACGTTAGAGGATGCTACGGAGCTTGGCTTCCTCGTCGGCTTGCAGACCAAGGATGACCTGCGCTTTGCCGAATCGACCCTGATCAAGGCGCTCCTCGATCATCCGGCGATCACGGTGCAGACCGGTACGGAGGTCGAGGCGGTGGAGGGGGGCGCCAGCGGCGTCGATATCTGGGCAAAGCGGCTTTACGTACGGAGCGGTGTCGCGGTGCTGACCGCCGGAGCGCACGTGGTACGGCTCTGCGATTACCTGGTCTCGCGTGTGGCGACGATACCTCTAAACACCGTCACCTGTTCGGCACCCGCGGCGCGGACAATGCCCCTGGTTTTGGAAGACGGGCAGGTGTTGGTTGATGGGCGAGGAGCACGTTGGCAGATAGCGGCCTGGTCCCCGGATAAAGAGGTCACCCCGGAAACGCTCATTGCGCAAACTGGGGCGCGCCTCTGTCCAGAGGCGCGCGTCCTGGGACGTTCCAGCATCTGGGTGGCCCACAGTGTGGACGCGTTGCCGCTGGTCGGCCCCATACCCGACGTACCCGGTGTCTTTGCGCTGGCTGCTTTAGGTCCCTGGGGTAGCAGCTGGGCCTTCGTCGGGGCCAAGAAGCTCCTGGCTGCGGTTCGCCAGGGAAAAAACGCGGATCTGTTGGATATGGGACGCTTAGGACTTGTCAAGAAATAACCTTTTCAACTACGTGCTCCTGGTAGCTACATCTGATCCCAGAAATGCGTTAAGGCTCGCAGATTTTCATCACGAAAGCACTGACGCCGAGAATGTACCCGCATGTGCATGGAAGAGTTATTTTGTGACGAGCCCTTAGCCCCCCACTAGCGAGGCTTAGTTGCTTTATTCTTATCTAATTGTGGTATACTATAGTATGAAAAGAGTATGTAAAATCGGAATTTTGAAGTTAGTTGGCGAACGAAACGATCTTACAACATCCGCAGGCGCGCGCTAGGTATAACGAAGCCGGGGGCAGACGCCGCAGGGCAGCGCCGAGAGGCCTTGGAAAGTCATTTCGTTTGCCCAGAGTTGGCGGACGTGCCAGTCACGCGGATGGCGTGCATAATAACTACCGACGGTGGGTTTCAGGAGGGCTAGAATGCAACCGGAGAGTGCAGAAGGGAAGATGATCAGAATTGGCATTGTGGATGATCACCCGTTTTTTCGACAGGGTGTTCGAGAGGTCCTCAGCGCGGAACCCGATCTAATGATCGTGGTGGAGGCTGAAGATGGTGAGGAAGCGCTGCAGGTGATACCTGAGTTTGCGCCAGATGTTACGCTTATGGACGTCAATCTACCCGGGAAAAACGGCTTACGCATCACACAAGACCTCAAAAACGCCCACCCCGACCTTAACTTTATCGTCTTAACCGCCTATGATGACGAGGAACAGATCTATCATGCGATTCGCATTGGCGCTTCGGCTTATTTTGCTAAAGACGTCGACCCCGAACGGCTGATCACCACGATCCGCGCCGTCGCCAAGGGATATTTTGTGGTGGGGGGCAAGCGATTGACTCCTGAACAGGCAGAGGCCTGGCTACTGGAATGCTACAAGCGCTTTGGCGTGGAGCCCGACGGTGACACCTTCGCTCCGCTCACACCGCGGGAAATGGAAGTTCTGGAGTTAATTATTGAGGGATTGAGCAACAAAGGCATCGCCTATCGACTGGGTATAAGCAAGCAGACGGTTAAAAACCACGTCACGTCCATCCTGGCAAAGCTGAATCTCTCGGATCGTACCCAGGCGGCTATTTATGCGCTACGCCGTGGATGGATTCGTTTTCCCGAAGATGAACGCAATCGAGAGTCCGCGTGATGACCTTTCTCAATCAGCTGCTGACTATCTGAAAGGACTACCTAGAGGGTAAAATTGATTATGGCAGAAGATAACTGGACCGCCTTGCAGGAATCCTACGAGAGTCAATCCGCCAAGCTGCAACAAGAACTGAAAGAGATCGACATGCTTATCCAGCAGACGTCATCTGAAGTCGATCGCCTGGTGCAGAAGAACGCGCGCGCCGCTGCCAGCGTTCGGCAGGTGGATGCGCAGTTCGAAACCGTGCCGCGCGAGGACATCAGATCGGCGTATCATGGGCTCGTGGAAAGTCAGCAGCGTTTGTTTACCATGCGTGGGCAGTTGGAGAAGCTCCAGAGCGATCAGAAAAACAAGATGCGCCTCGCTGAACTCTATGATGAGATCCTTAAGCGGATCGCGCCTCAGGGGAGGACGCAGACTGGCGCGACGGAGGAGGGCGAAGCTCCATCCCAAGAGACGTTAGTCGTGAATGTGATTGAGGCGCAGGAGCGTGAACGGCAGCGTCTCTCGCGACAGATGCACGATGGCCCGGCGCAGTCGTTGACCAACCTCGTTCTCCAGGCGGAAATCTGTGAGCGGCTCTTTGATCGAGACGCTGATCGGGCCCGCGAAGAACTCGCGGAATTGAAGGAAAACGTCGTCTCGACCTTTCAAAAGGTTAAAGGGTTCATCTTCACGTTACGACCCATGATGCTGGATGACCTGGGATTGGTCCCCACGCTCAAGCGGTATACGGAGGGGCTCGCGGAAAGCGGATTTGCTGAGATTTCGTTGAGCATCTCCGGCAAAGAGCGGCGTCTGGCTTCGCATAAGGAAGTCACTATTTTCCGCGTGATACAGGAGCTATATCATATCGCCTCAGAGTATGGAGGCGCCACGAACGTCAAGGTGAGCGTAGATCTCGACGAGGAGCAGGTTCGTGTCACCGTGGAGGATGACGGGAGCGGCTTCGAGTTAGGGAGCAACCTTTCTACCGAGGAAGCCAAACGTCTGGGACTTCCCACGCTCAGGGAGCGCATTGGCATGTTGGGGGGAGACATTACCTTTGACAGCGTGCCGGCACAGGGAATGCGGGTAGTCTTTACGCTGCCCGTGGCTGCAGAAGTTAAAGAGGGTGAGTGATGCCTAGCCGTGAAGGCGGGTTTTTGACATCCAATTGGAGCGTGTTAGACTGGCGTAACATATCGGCCCTGCGGGATGTTACCCTTCTCTTACTTTCTTCGTCGCGATCTCTCATTCATTATCATTCCGCTACTGAAATCTGATTTTACGTAAGGAGGCCTTTCATGCGTGGTAATAGGACATTGACAATTGTCGCCATCTTTATCATCGTGCTGGTGGGTGCGGTAGCGGCCCTCTATTTCTCTGGTATGTTGGACTTCGGTGGTGAGAGTGAAGAGGCGGCGGCGCCTACGCCCACAGAGGAAGTCACGAAGATGGAAATCGTCGTCGCGGCACAGAATATTGACCGAGGCAGCGAATTGAGCGTAGAAAACCAGGCCATCAGCATGTGGTCCTGGCCCGAGGAGGAGTTGCCCCCGGATTATTTTAATTCCCTGGAACAAGTTGACGGTCGATTCGCCCGGGTAGATATTCCCCGTGGCATGCCGATCCTTCCCAGTATGTTGGGTGAAGCCGGTGGGAGGATCTCCAAGGATGGATCAGCCGCGGCGCTGTTTGGAGACTCTAACCGACGCGCCTACGTTATCCCCATGGATACACAGGGAGCCGTCGCCTGGGCCCTACGTCCCGGCGATCACGTCGATGTCCTGGCGGCTATCAAACTGCAGCCGGTGGATGAGGAGTTCAGGACGCCCTTGCCCAATCAGTTTGAGACCCTGATGCCGGTTGGAACCACCACGGAGGGGGAAGAGCGCGCCGTCTTTCAGAGCGGCGCCTATGGTCGTTTTGAGACGTTACCCGATGGTCTGGAGGGCGTGATCGTGCCTTCCGAGACGCCGTTCCCCAGTTATCTGGTCGTGCAGATGACCGTCCAGGACGCCATCGTCTGGCACGTAGGCATCTGGGGCGAGGATCAGGGCGCGGAAGTGACCGGCGCTGCTGCGTCGCAAGCGCCGCCGGAACAAGGGACGCTGGGCGAAGCGGAACAACCGCCGGAGGCGCCGGCGCCGGCGCCGACGCCGGATCAACGCGTCGAAATTGAGCCGATCACTTTGCTGGTCACGCCCCAGGACGCCCTCATCCTCAAGTATTTACATGAGATGGGTGCCGACCTGGACCTGGCTTTGCGATCCGCCGGGGACGTGGAGACGATATTTACCGAACCGGTGTGGCTACGCTACGTGTTGGATAGATACGATCTGCCGAGCGAACCACCGCAGATACCGATTGATATCACAGC
>CAZCPK010000273.1:4622-5843 GCA_964500755.1 uncultured Anaerolineales bacterium | reverse complement strand
GACAGTATCGCGCCCGACATCCCGCCGCCCCGCGCTGCCGAAAGCTCAAACAGTCGGGAGGTGCTGGTGTTAAGGCCCTGCACCGTCATATTCAGCTGCTCCAACGCCTGAGAAAGCACCCCCTTGACCGCCGAGGTGCTGATCTGCCAATCGGCGCTGGCATAGATCTCCACCACCGCCGGGTCGCGCTCCTCCTGCTGCGTCTGCAGATAGAGTTCCATCAACGTACGCTGCTGCTCGGGCGATAGCGACTCCATCGTTTCGCCGTCGAGAGCGGTGAGGTCAAGTTCCAGACGGCTCTGAACTCGTTCCAGAAAAGGGAATGCCTGGGCGCTGAAGTCCTCAGGAATCACGATCAATGCCGCTACCTCGTCACTTTCCACCCGCTGACGGGCCGCCGCCTCGTCCGTGACGCGCTCGACGACCAACAGCGAGGCGACGTCATCGGACTCCAGAACGCGGACGACGTCCTGGGCGAAGACGCCGTCGTCCTGATTCAGCAGGAGGACCGGCACGTCGGAGAGTGACGCACCCCCGCCGCCGAAGGCCAGGCCGATAGCCAGCGTGAGCCCCAGTGGCGTCGCCAACATCGTCACGAGCGCGCCCACGTCGCGGAAAGCCAGGCGTACCTCTTTAAGCGCCAGTATCAGCAATTTACGCATAACGCCTCCTAATCCCGCAGCGCGCGTCCGGTAAGGTGCAAAAAGACGGCCTCCAGGTTAGGCTCCCGAATGTCGATGGTGCGAATGCTCATCCCCAACTCCGACGCCTGGTTCAAAGCCAGGGGTAGCGTGGCTTTCGCCGACGCGACGTTGAGCACCACCTCGCCGTCGTGGGCACTGCTCTCCTCGATGCCGTCGACGCCGTCCAGCGCTTCGGCTAAGGTTGTGCCACTGATACCCTCGTGGAGTTTCAACCGCAGCGTTTCGCGTTCGCCGACGAGATCGGTCAGCTCCGCCAGCGTGCCCAGCGCGATCAACTCACCCCGATCGATGATACCGATACGGTCGCTGAGCTCCTGCGCCTCTTCCATATAATGCGTCGTGTAGAGCACGCTGACGCCCCGCTTATTCAGATCCTTGACGTAGTCCAGAATGTACCGCCGGCTCTGCGGATCGATGGCGACCGTCGGCTCGTCGAGCATCACCAGCGGCGGATCTCCCAGCAGACCGATGGCCAAGTTCAGCCGCCGCTTCATACCGCCCGAATAGGTCTTCACGC
>CAZCPK010000273.1:0-4612 GCA_964500755.1 uncultured Anaerolineales bacterium | reverse complement strand
GATCCTTAGCCCGGTCCGTGAGGTCCATCAGCCCCAATTTCTCGGAGATCTCGCCTTTCAACTGGGAACCATTCAATCCCCGCATCTCCCCCCAGAAGCGCAAGTTCTCCTCCGCCGTCAGTTCGTCGTAGAGCGCCAGCTCCTGAGGCACCACGCCGATACTGCGGCGCACGCCCATGGGCGTCTCGTGGATGTCGTACCCGTTGACCGTCGCGGTACCCTTGGTGGGCGAAAGCAGCGTGCTGATCATCGAGATCGTCGTCGTCTTGCCCGCGCCGTTGGGTCCTAGCAGGCTGAAGATCTCCCCTTCGTGAATTTGAAAGGAGATGTTGTCGACCGCCTTGGGCCCATCAGGAGTGTAACGCTTCACCAGCTGCTCAACTTCAACAATTGCCATCATGCCCCCTTCTAAAGATGTCAGCAACACCGCAGGTAAGAGAGAGTTTCACCAGCGTCGTCCGTGATTGCAGACTTATCCCACACCTTCCCAGAGGAAGTGTTCACGTCGAAACTTCCGCTCATCAATCTCCGCGCGCACCGGCTGCCAGAGGTCCTTTTCGATGGCCTGCATAAGGAAATTGAGCAGGTCGCTGTCCTCCAGCCCGGCGGAAAAGATACGATCGATCATGTCGCAAAGATGACGACGCCCCTGCTGCTCACAGAGCTCTTCAAGTTCGGTGTCTCGTTCCGCGTCCGAGAGAGAGGCGCGCTGCCGGTAGAAGCGCGCGAAGAGCTCGCGCTCGCCCGCCGTGAAGAGCGCCGCCAGGATCAAGGCCTGAGCAAAGCGGCGCGCGCGTTTATCGTCCTTGATGCCCAACACGGCATCCGTCTGCACCCGGTTGGCCAGCTCATCGACGTAAAGTGCGGCCTTTCGTTCCTTACGTTTCGGGGGTGGAGCCACGGACATCCTAAACCTCCTCTTTCGTCATCCTCCGCGGATAGAAAACCCAGTCAGATGAAAAACTGCTCATCGGTGTAAATCGTCCAGCAAGAAATGTCCTCGTCGGCGAATGACAGATCACACCGAATGTTCATGCCGGATGTTCACACCGCATGATACACTCATTAGGATAGTTGACAAGCATAGAGAGTCCCAGGGCACTCAACTCGCTGCGAGGACTCCGTGATTGGCTCGCAAGGCTTCGCAGTCGAAACACGGAACCAGGTACTACGCTCGCCCGTCTGTTGATTTCCTCACTTGACTGCGCAATTCTAGGCTCTTTGGGATTTCGCCGGATGCAAAGGCAACGTTTGCCACGCGCTTCCTGTCACAATGCAGAAAAGGTCTGGTGAGCCCCACTAGCGTAGCCTACTGCACCAGTTTTAGGGACACTCACTCCACTATCCGGCAAAGTCCCAGAGACCCCAATTCTATTGCGTGTCCCGTGGGAATGACGGCCTACACTCAAGTAGAAAGCACTCTCAAGGTGCGTCCCACCGGAGAGGACAGTCGCTACTACCGAAAGATATTTACCAGAATCGACCTGCTATCCAGCTCCCAAAAAGAAAAGAAGGAGCCATCAGCAACACAAACGCTACACTTCACCCTTAACCACCACGTCCGCGGCCCGACGCCCCATCTCCACGGCGTAGTTGGTGCCTCGATCCCACGGGTAGACCTGGCTCATATTCGCC
The DNA here is from genome assembly GCA_964500755.1 of uncultured Anaerolineales bacterium. Lineage (GTDB taxonomy): Bacteria > Chloroflexota > Anaerolineae > B4-G1 > SLSP01 > G713. The sequence continues at coordinate 2,977 of CAZCPK010000273.1, read as the reverse complement.
ATGAAGAGGTGCGGCACCGGCGTCTCCAGCGGTGGGATGACCTCGGAGTGCTTGATCAACGGCACGGGCTGCGCGTACTGCTCGGAGAACTTCCAGTAGTTGCGGATCCAACTACGGTCGAAGTCCGGGTTGATGCGCTGAATGCCGGGTATGAAGATATCCAGCAGTGCCTCGGGCTCCGTCTCGAAGTAGGGATGGTCGGGCGAAAGATAGTCGCCGCAATAGACGATGTGATCGCCACCGTAGTGCTCCTTTTCAATGTAGTTGGTGTGCTCCACGAAGGCCAGGAAGGGAAACCCTTCCCGTTTGGGGATGTTGATCCAGTAGTGCGTATCGGTGACGGGGTGCTTGAGCGCCAGCACCAGCACCACCGCTCCCATGGACTTGAGGCGCTGCAGGCCGGCGGTGTAGTCGTCGGGTAGGGCGGGCGTGCGCGTCGCGAGCATCTGCGGCGAACAGGTCGCCAGCACGCGGTCGTACTCCTCGTCGCCGGCGGCGAGCTCCAGCCGGATGCGTCCGTCGGAGCGGGGCTCGACGCCGCGCACGTGATGCTCCAAGCGGATGTCGACGCCGAGCTCGCGGTCTCTCTCCGCCAGCGCGTCCAGAAAGGCCTGGAAGCCGCCCTCGAAGTAGCCCAGGCGCGGCGTGCGCGCGACGATGCGCGCCCAGAACCACGCCATGTTTACGTTGCGGTAGTACTCGCTGAACTTGCCCTCTAGCATCGGCTGCCAGAGCGTCTCGTAGCCCCGTTTGCCCAGGGCGCGGGAGAGCCAGCGGTGCGCCGTGACGTTTTCCAGCGGTCGCCAGAACGGAGTGAAGCGCAGGAAGGCCGCCACCACGCCGAAGCGCAGCCGGTCGATGAAGGGCAGCGGCTTGAAACGCAGCACGCGCAGGGGGCTGTCCAGCGGGTAGATCTGCCCCTGCATGTAGATGGAGGTGACGGGCCGCGGGAAGAAGAGCCTATCGCGGATCCCCAATTCCTCGACGAAGTTGATGATCGCCTTGTCGCTGGCGAAGATGTGGTGATAGAAGCGTTCCAGGTGCCAGTCCCAGCGCTCGTCCTTGAAGCCGGCGGCTAACCCACCGACGTAGGGACGCGCCTCGTAGATGGTCACCTCATGTCCTGCCTTCGCGAGGTCGTAAGCCGCCGTCAGCCCGGTCACGCCGGCGCCGATGATGCCAATGTTGTACATGTCGTGCCTCCTTATCGTTGCTCTCGTGGTTGAAGAATGATGTCGGCGCCTATGTCCGCCTGACACGGAACGCCGGCTAGACCTTCACCTGTTAACGCGACACCGCTTCGGCCTCGGTCACCGGCTCGCCGACCAGCGACCAGGGCCCCGCCCAGGTGACATGCACGCGCGCCATGCGTCCCCGCCAGTCGCCCGGCGCCGCGAAGAAGACCAGACGATCGGTGCGGGTGCGCCCGTACCAGCGTCCCGTCCGCACCTGCTTGCCCTCGACGAGAACCTCAACCGCCGTATCGAGATAGCGGGCGTTCTTCTCCGTCAGGATCTCGCCCTGCAGCTCGTCGAGCGCCCTGCGCCGCCGCTCCTTCTCCGCGTGCGAGAGGTCGTCGGTAAAGGTGCGCGTCGCCACAGTGAGCGGGCGCGGCGAGTAGCGGGCGATGTGTGCCTTATCGAGCCGTAACTCGGCTAACAGGTCGTAGGTGCGCCGGAACTGCTCTCGGGTCTCGCCGGGGAAGCCGACGATCACGTCGGTGGCGATGGAGACGTCGGGCACCAGCGCCCGGATGTGCGCCACCAGCCGCCGGTAATCGTCGACGGTGTAGCCGCGCCGCATGCGAGCCAGCACGGCGTCGTCACCGGACTGGACGGGCACCTCGATGTGCTCGCAGACCTTGGGCAGCGCGGCGACGGCGCGCAGTAGGTCGTCCTGCATCCAGTTGGGGTGGCTGGTGAGGAAGCGCAGGCGCTCCAGCCCGTCGATCTCGTGAACGCGCCGCAGCAACGTCACCAGCGGCGTCTCGTCGACGTCGGCGAATTCGGGCAGGTCGTAGCCGTAGCGGTCGACGATCTGGCCCAGCAGCGTGAGCTCCTTGACACCCTGCGACGCCAGCTGCTCGGCTTCGGCGACGATGGCGTCCATCGGGCGGCTGCGCTCGGCGCCGCGCCGGTAAGGAATCACACAGTAGGTGCACGCATGCGAGCAGCCCAGCACGATGGGCACGTAAGCGCTGACCACACGCCCCGCCTCCGACAGCGGCAGGATGGTGTCGGTGCGGCTCAGAGCCAGCCGGCGCGCCTGAGCGTCAGCGATGAGCGTCTGCGCCTCGTCGAGCAGGGCGTGCTCCGCCAGGTAAGCCCACAGCTCCGTGGGGTCCGAGGGCGGCAGGAAGACGTCCACCCAGGGAAAACGCGCCTGCAGCTCCGTCGGCGGATTGACGCCGACCATGCAGCCCATCAGAGCCAACACACGCTCGGGATGCTCGTCCTTGAAGTGCTTCAGCTGGGTGAGGCGGCCCACGGCCTTGTCCTCCGGCTGCTGCCGCACAACACAGGTATTCAAGATGACCACGTCGGCGTCCGCGGCTCGCTCCACCGGCGTATAGCCCAGACGCTCCAACCCGGCGGCGACGCGCTGCGAGTCCGCGACGTTCATCTGACAGCCAATCGTCCAAATATGGTAGTGCATACATCCCCTAGCGTGCTTTTTTTGGGTTACCTTGACGCTTCTACATGTTTTAACAGTAATTTAGCTCCATTGAAAAAGGTTCATCTAACCACAGAGCATACAGAGGGCACAGAGTTTTTTAGTAGTGGTTCTAGCTACCTATCACTTTCGTGAACATATGAACGATTTTACGTAAAGCCCCCCAACTTCTAGGTCAAAGGTTCGTAGTTAGCCACGGAGTCCTCGGACATTGCCCCCTAGGGCAAGCGTAGCGGAGTGGCGTTATGACGCGACTTCGCCCAAGGGCTTCGTCGCTAACTACGAGCCCATACATGAAATTGTG
>CAZCPK010000272.1:0-5849 GCA_964500755.1 uncultured Anaerolineales bacterium | reverse complement strand
CTTCGCCACAAGACGCGAAAGCCCCGCTTCCTTGTCCGGTCGTGGGCGATCGTCATCGTCCACCTGGCGTTGATCGTCTGGTGGAAGTGGGGCCGGTGAGCCGCGTTCCCGGTTGATCGTCGTCGGGGTTATCGACGACGATACCACATACTTCCTCGTCACTGGTCTCGCAGCCCGTGTAGGCCAAGAGCCCCGTGGGACCCCAGGCCGGCGCCCAGCCGGGACCAATGCGTCGAGGCTCCGCGCTGCCGTAGGTGTTCACCACATAGACGGTCCAGCCACCGTTGGCGTCCTGAGCCGCGTAAGCCATCCGCTGCCCATCGGGCGAAAGCGTAGGCCAGGCGCGACCGTTGGGCGCGGTCAGTGTCTGGGGAACCCCCTCCTCGGGCAGCACCATAGAAATCGCATCGTTGACCCGGTCACGGTAGATCACACGGCCCGTCTCCCACTCCCACCAGGGCTGATCCGCGCGCTGGGCGACCCGCAGAATACGTCCGTTGGCGTAGAGTGCGTAGAGGTCATAAGAATCGGTGGTAGCGTTGTAGACCGGATAAGCCAACCGCCCCACGTTGAAACCCGGGATAGCTTCTGGGGTGAGCACGGTCTGACCGCCCTCACGGGGCACAGGCGTCGCCAACAGACACGCTTCGGCGGCTTCCGTACGCTTTTGTTCTACCGTCGCGTCCTGCATCAGGCGCAGCGCCTGCGCGTAGGCCAGCTCCGCCGGACACATCTCCCCCTCTTCAACAAAAGCGTCACCGTGAGCGACGTTGGCCTGGAAGAGCCGGGCGAAGACGTCCTTATAGTCTGGAGCTGTGGTGTAGAGCTCCTCCAGCTCCGTGATCGCCTGCTCCCAATCCACGCCCCAATAGCCCATGGCGGCTAGATAGCGCGCCGCGAGGTTGCGCTTACGGACGACGTCACCTTCCAGTGGGCGCAGCGCGATGGCTTGATCCAGGTAGAAGATGCCGCGCTCCAGGTTATCTTCTGCCAGCATGGCTTGTCCGGCGTTGTAGAGACTGGTGAAGAGCAGCGTCTCAATCTCCTCCTTCTTATACTCCGGGTCCAGGGCGCGGAGCTGCTGCAGGGTCGTAGCCGTGGTCGGCCAATCCTCCTCCTCGTACGCCGCCTGTGTTTGCTGCCATAGATCCTGCACCAGGGAGTGCTCCGCTTCGGACGTGGGGGTAGGTTTGACCTGGAGCTGTGTCTGGGCCTCGACCAAACCTTCTTGGGCCAGGCCGTGGTCTGGTTCAAGGGTGAGAACGTACTGAAAGTTGGCGCGCGCCAACTCGTAGCGCCCGGTGTTCAGCGCCTCGATGCCGGCCTGATAGTGCTCTTCCAGAATCGCCTGACGCTGCTGCTCACGGTCACGTTCCCCATAGCGCAAGCCGAAGTAGGCGGAGGCAGCCAGGGAGCCGATCAGTACCAGCAGCGCCAGTCCGATCCAGAGCAGACGTCGGGTCCAGGGGCGCGAACGGGGATTGGCGTTCGCCTCCGGACGCAGCTCGCCGCCGCAAAGGGGACAGAGCATGCCGGAGCCATCAATCTCGGCCTCACAGTGGGGACATTTCATGGCGGCGTCTAATCCCAACGAAATCCTTCGAGGGCTAATCCGCCCACGAACTCACGCAAAATGGAATTCTCCGGGACAAGACTGGCATGGGCGGGTTCGAACCACTGCAAGAAGGTCAACAACCGCTTGGTCTCCACTCGCTCCGGGGAATCCGACTCCACCTGGAGCAGCAACGGCTCCACCAGGGGCTTCAGAATGGCCAACTCGTAGACCAGCGCGGAGTTGAACATCACGTTGGCGCGCTCCTGATAGGGGAAGATGTAGCGTTTCTCGCCGCGTCGCACCCGTTCCCAGAGGTCGATGGTCTCGCGAGCCGTGTAGCCCCGGGTGCGGGCGTCGCGCACGATGCGGCGAATCAGACGCGTGTCGGTGGTGGGCACCCGGTTGTGACGATCGAGATTCAGCTGCGTCAGCGCCGAAACGAAAATCCGGAACGTGCGCTCCTCTGGGATGGAACCGACCAGCCGCGGGTTCAGGCCATGAATCCCCTCGACGATAATCACGTGGTCCGGTTCCAGCTGAACCTCCTCACCGGGTTCCCGCTTACCTTTTTTGAAGTTGAAGCGGGGCATCTGAATCTTCTCGCCGCGCAGCAGCGCCTGCAAGTGTTCATTGAAGAGCTCGAGGTCCACGGCCTCCAGCGCCTCGAAGTTATACGCGCCGCTTTCGTCCAGCGGCGTATCCTCCCGGTTGACGAAGTAGTTATCTAACTCCAGCGCAAAGGGGCGCATACCGTGCGCCAGCAGCTGCACCGCCAGCCGCTTGGAGAAGGTGGTCTTACCGGAGGAGGAAGGACCGGCGATCAGCACCAGACGCACCTTGCCGCGCTGGGACCAGATCTGCCGGGCGATATCGGCGATTTTCTGCTCGTGCAGGGCCTCGGAGACCAGGATCAGCCGCCGCAAGCTGCCGTTCTCGGTCTTGGTGTTGAGATCGCTGACGTTGGCAACGCCCAGCAGACGCAGCCAGCGTCCGTACTCCCGGAAGATGTTGAGAAGCTGAGAAGAATAGCGCGGTTCTTGCAGCCGGGTCGGCTCGTGGCGGCGCGGAAATTGCAAGATGACCCCGTCTCCCCACCGTATCAGCCGGAAGAAACGCAGATAACCCGCCGAGGGCACCATGTACCCATGGAAATAATCCCGGTAGCCGTTGAGCGTGTACATGCGCAGATACGGCTTGTGCTGGTTCTTCGAGCGCGTCTGGAAGAGCGCGACCTTATCCTGCTCGCCCCGGACCCGGAAGATCTCCAGCGCTTCCTCCAGCGGCACGCGATCCCGGCGGATGGGCAGGTCCGCGTCGATCCACGACTGCATCTTCTCCTCCAGCGCCGCAATCTGCTCCTCCGTCAATGGGGGATGATTCTGCGTTTCACAGAAGTAGCCGCCGAAGGGCAGGGAGTGATCCACGTAACGCTCCACGTCAGGATAGAGCTCGTGCCAGGCCGCGACGAAGAGGAACGTCAGGGAGCGTCGATAGATACGAACGCCGTCGGACTCGGAGAGGTCGATGGGACGCACGTGGCAATCACGGCGGAGCGGGTACGTCAGCTCGCGTAACGTGCCATCGACCAGGGCTGCAATCAGGGGGACCTCTCGTTCTGGATAGACGGCCTTCAGGAAGGTCTCAACGGTCGCCCCTTTGGGCCCCTCGAAGACACGATTGTCCGGTAACGTGATCTGGACCGTCTGTCGAGGCTCTGTCTGTCGGACTGGGATATCTGCGCTCATGCCTGTTGTAACCTCCGTATGCTTGAGGAAGTCTCCGAAACCGCCTTGAATAGGCACATCAGAATGTGTTCATGGTCACTTCCACCGCTACCAATGGTGACCGATAGCAGCTGTGGAAGTATACCTAGTTTATGGAGTTTGTAAAGCGTTAAGAGCCCCTTTTGCCGCTGCTTGAATCTTCGCTTCCTTTGAGGTATAAAAGTATCCCATGAAGAAAATGCTGAGGAGTTCTATAGGACAAATGCGATACGTTCTGGGCGTGCTGGCGGTGAGCTGGGCGCTGGTCGGTTGCGCGACCCCGACGGGGGGCGATCCTTCCGTCACGCCCACCGCTGGAGCGCTGGCGAGCCCGCAGTCGACGGCGACGCTGTCTACGGTGGATGTTCCGCCCTCGTCGACGCCCTTCTCCACCCCAACGTCGGAGCTGACGGCGCCCCCGGCTGCACCATCACAACCCGGGCGCACCTACACGGTTCAACCGGGCGATACGCTGCTGGGTATCGCTATGGATCACGACGTGCCCATGGCGGCGCTACAGCTCGCCAACGATCTGGGTACGTCGACCGCCGTGCAGGTGGATCAGGGGCTGACGCTGCCGGTGGCGTCTCCCTGGTCGGGGGCTTCGCCCTTCTGGGTGCTCTACGAGGTGGTCTCCGGCGACACCCTGATCGGCATCGCGGACACTTACGGCGTGGATCTGGCGGCCCTGCAGTCCGTCAATGATCTGAACCCAGAGACGCCCATCCAGGTGGACCAGCTGCTGGTGCTGCCGGTCGACGGACCCGCGGTGGCCCGAGCGGTGTCGACCCCGACCCCGGCGCCGACGGTGACGCCGGTCCCGCCCACGCCTCTGCCAACGCCGACGACCGCGCCCCTCGAGGCGACGCCCACCCCGACGATTGCGCCCACGTCGCCCCCACCCGTGGCGGTCGAGCCGCCGCCCGCGGACGTGTCCGCCTGGACCCAGGAAGTTTTCCGTCTGATCAATGAGACGCGCGCCGCCCATGGCCTGTCGCCCTTTACCTACAACCCGCTGCTGGAGAACGCGGCGCAGGCGCACGCCAACGACTGCGCCCAGCGCGGTTGGGGCAGCCACACCGGCTCCGATGGCGCCGACATCAAGACGCGCATCCGCCGCGCCGGCTATGAGGGCGCCGGCTGGGCCGAGTGCTGGACGCAACGCAAGACGCCGGCCGACGCCCTGCACATGTGGATGGACGAGATCCCGCCCAACGATCCGCACCGCCGCACGATTCTGAGCACCTGGCTCACCGAGATCGGCATCGGCGTCGCCAGGGACGACGACTGGGGCTACTTCTTCATCGCCAATTTCGGTCGCCCCTGATCGAGGAGGGCCGCGAGCCGTGTGCGCCGAGATCCAGATCCCCATCACCCCACCGCACGTCTCCGTCAACCGGGTGCGCGTCGTGGATCTACCCGGCCTCCACGTAGATGAGGAGGTGCGGGGCCAACAGGCTTATCATCTGCTCTCCTCGGAGGCCGTGGCCCATTACGCCGCACCGTTTGCCGATGCGCTACGTCTTCCTCCGGCGGACAACGTCGAGGCACACCGGGACGTCCCGCGACGCGTCGACGCCGCGCTCGCAGCCGAAGACCCCGAGGTCCGGGCCGCCGCGCAAGCCATCGGGAGACGCCTGGGACGCAACCTCGGCTACCTGCTGCTGACCTTGCACCGGGGCGACGCCGTCAACCGCGCCGCGCGCGCTGACTGGTCTGCAGCGGATTGGGAGCGTTGGGCGCGGATCCGTCAGGTCTGGTTGGGCGGCGGCATGCTGAGCGGACGCCTGGGTCCGCTGATCGTGGCGACGGCACGAGCGCTGCTGGAGACCCTGGGGGATGCGACGGCGCCGCAGGTGACGCTGACGCCGTACGGCGGCGAGCTGGCGCTGCTGGGCGCCGCGCGTTATCTGCCCGCCGACGCGGGTTCAGCGCTGACCTTCGACTTTGGACATACGTGGGTCAAGCGCGCTCGCGTCACCGTAGTGGGCGACCGGCTGACCCGCCTCGAACCGCTGCCCCCTGTCCCAACGGACTGGGACCACCGCAACGTCCCCACCAGCGCCCAACGCTACGCCGGCGCCGAGGTGCTCGCCTGCGTGGCGGACGTACTGACGGAGACGTTCACCGCATACCCTGACGCCTGCCCCGACGTCGTGGGCAGCATCGCGGCGTACGTACAAAAGGGAAAGCTGCTGGGTAACGGCATCTACGCGCGGCTCTCCACGCTGACCGCGGACGTGCGGCCCCTGATCGCCAAGGTCGTCGGAGCCCGCCTGGGGCGGCGGATCACCTTTCATCCTATCCACGATGGCACAGCAGCCGCGGCGCTCCACGCCGGCGCTCCGCAGCAGGCAGTCATCGTGGTCGGGACGGCGCTGGGCGTGGGTTTTCCACCGGCGAGCACCGCAGGCCTGCTCGAAATAACTGACAATTTGCAACGTTCAACCTGCTAACCTGAAACTCGTTTTCTAATAGTAACCGTTCAGACCCAGGGAGCATTGGACACAGATTCACACGGATTCACACAG
>CAZCPK010000271.1:0-5892 GCA_964500755.1 uncultured Anaerolineales bacterium | reverse complement strand
CAACGCCTGCGGCCCGCCGTACTCCGATTCGATCGCGAAGGGCAACGCGGGATTGTAGCCCCAGGACGTGCCTCCGGGAAATTCCATGGGGGGCATGATCTCGATGACGTTAATGCCCAGATCCTGTAGATAGGGCAGATGCTCCATGGCTGTGTAGAATGAGCCGGCATCCGAGTCCGAGGGATCGGGATCTTCGAAGGTGCCGACGTGCATCTCGTAGATGACGATTTCGTTCCACGGCGGCATCTCAAACTCCGCGTCGTCCCAGTCGAACGTATCCGCTGTCACCACGGCGTGTCCTACGGAACTGGTCACGTGTCGGGCGTAGGGATCGATGCGCTCGAGCGTCTGCTCTCCATGGTGAATCAAGAAGAGGTATTCGTCGCCCACCTCGGCGTCCGGCACGTCAGTAGACCAGTATCCTTCTTCCTCCTCCGCGAGCGGATGCGTCTCCTCATCCCAGTCGTTGAAGTCTCCGATCACGTAGACGGCGTCGGCGAAGGGAGCCCAGACGCGAAACGTCGTGCCTTCAGCGTGGGGCAGGCTCCCCATGCCGGCGTGCGGGCCCTGGGTGGGCGCATTCTTTTTCTGCGGCATACCGGTCAGCCCTGCAACAACGACTCAGCGCCGTCGATCCACACCGGCGTTCCGGTGATGAGATCGGCGTCATCCGACGCCAGAAAAAGGACCAGCCGCGCTACTTGATCCGGCGTTCCGGCGTCTCCGCCGCGTAATGGAACCCGGCCTTGGGGGTAGTCGGCCGGCCAGCCTGTGCCCCTCAGTTTCTCCCGGTCGGTGCTCTCCTCGATCTCGGTCTGCACGGCGCCCGGACAGATAACGTTGACGCGGATGTCATACTCCGCCAGCTCCAGCGCCAGCATCTTGGTCAGGGCGACCTGTCCCGCCTTCGACGTGGCGTACGCCGACGCGCCGGAGTTACTGAACATGCGCGTGCCGTTGACGGAGGCGGTCACGATGATCGAACCGCCGCGTTCTTTCAGATGGGGGACGCTGTACTTGAGTGTGTAGAAGGTGCCGTTCAGATTGATGTCGATGGTGTGTTGCCACTCTTCCGGCGAGAGCTCGTCGATGGGCGCCCACGTGCCGTTGATACCGGCGTTGGCAAAGACGATGTCGAGGCGTCCCCACGTTGCGATGACCTCGGCAACGGCCTCCTCCATTTCGTCGGGCCGCGAGATGTCCGCCGCCAGAGGGATCGCTTCGCCGCCGTCCCTCGTCATTTTGTCCACCGCGCGCTGTAGCTCTTGCGGACTACGCGCCAGTGCCGCGACGCGCGCACCTTCCGCGATGAATAGTTGCGCCGTCGCTTCGCCAATACCGGAACTCGCTCCGGTGATCAAAGCCACCTTATCTTTCAGACGTTCTGCCATCTTCCCTCTTTCTGACTCTACGACTATAAATCCTTGTTTTATGGTTGGGGATAGCTCCCGCTGTGGTTCGGTTGAACGAGAGGAGCTATCCCCACATGCCACCACGACCTGGTGAAGCTTACCGCCAATAAGGATCGTAGTGATAGTATTCGTACACTTCGACCAACCAGGTGTCATCCTCAGACACTGTCGTCGGCCAGTCGTCCTTATCGAAGCCGGGCGCATCCTCAAGGACCTCTTTCTCGACGTCAAAGATGACCACTTCGTTCTCGGTGTCGATCGTCAACGCCTGCCACGGAATCGCGAAGAGCTTGTCTCCGATCCCCAGGAAGCCGCCAAAGGACAACACGGCGTAGATAACGCGTCCTGCTGTGAGATCGAGCATAATCTCCTCAATCTCGCCGAGTTTTTCGCCCTTGGAGTTTTTAACAGCATCGCCGATCAACGTGCTCGCCGAAAGCGCTACAGGTACGTGTGTCATGTTTCTCCTTTCATAAGGTGGTGGATAGGTTCAACCTAAACGTAGCCCAGGAGCCAGAGGATGAGCAGCACGACCAGCAGAAAGCCGACGATACCGCCCGGCGTCCAACCCCAACTACGACTATACGACCATCGTGGCATAACCGCCAGGAAGATCACCAGCAATATCAGCAGCAAAATCCAACTCATGGTTTACCTCCTCAGGGTGAATAGATTGTCAGGTTTGGCGAAAAAGCCACAGCCTCATAGCAAAACAGGGGATCTGCGAACAAGGGATCTCCGCCCTGGGTGATGTGATCGCCCGGGTTACCCCACGACAGACCCTGTTCCGCTAGAGGGTCTGCGGCTCCTTCGACTCGTTAGAAATCGAGATCCCGCCCGAAGATCAGGGCCAGGATAAACAGCACGATAAAGACCCAGAAAAGGATCTGGGCGATGTTGGCCGCAGCGCTCGCGACACCGCCAAAGCCAAAGACTGCGGCGACTAACGCAATGACCAGCAAGATCAAAGCCCATCTAAGCATCTCACATCCTCCTTTATTATTCTAAATCACTTAACGCGCACCAAACGCCGCGATACGTTGAGGTGCGTCTGAGATCCGTTTGATAATCGTTGGTCTTGCGTGGGATGTGCGCTAATTTGCCCTGTGGTCATCCAGCATAGGAAGAGTTGAAAGGACCACACTCGTAGAGGTAACGCCGAGGAGCGCGTGGGTAGTCGAGGGGCTGCGGAATCAAAAAAATGCTGCGTTGTGGTCGGATTACATTTACCGACCACAACGCAGCGTTCTTGTAGCTTATGTCAGACATCGGATCTCTAGGAGAGATCCGATGTCTGATTTGATCCAAGCGATTATGCTTTACAAGCCATTAGCGTCGAAATATCAATCTTGGGGCGGCGCGTCGAGGTCGAAGGGAAAGGTGGAGACGACGTTGGGTCCGCCGGGCTGATAGGCGCGCAGCATGTACTGGACGCCCGGCTGCAGCGCCTGCTCGTCCGACAGCGGCACCACCAGTGTCCAGGCGCCCGCCTCGACCGGTGCGCAGACGTCCGTGGGCCACCACGCTTGCCGCACGCCCCCGGCCCAGAGCTCCGCGCTGATGCAGGTGCCCGCCGGCAGCGTGCTCGTGCCGCGCACGGTGACCTGGCTCGCGGTCACCTCGACGCCCTCGACGGAGAGCTCCCCTTGCGGCGGCGCGTCAGGCGGCGAGGGCGGTGCGTCGAGGTCGAAGGGAAAGGTGGAGACGACGTTGGGTCCGCCGGGCTGATAGGCGCGCAGCATGTACTGGACGCCCGGCTGCAGCGCCTGCTCGTCCGACAGCGGCACCACCAGTGTCCAGGCGCCCGCCTCGACCGGTGCGCAGACGTCCGTGGGCCACCACGCTTGCCGCACGCCCCCGGCCCAGAGCTCCGCGCTGATGCAGGTGCCCGCCGGCAGCGTGCTCGTGCCGCGCACGGTGACCTGGCTCGCGGTCACCTCGACGCCCTCGACGGAGAGCTCCCCTTGCGGCGGCGCGTCAGGCGGCGGGGGCGGCGCGTCGGAGGGTTTCAACTGCGCCGGCGCAGCGACCACACGTCCGTCGCCGGCGTGATAGCGATACGTCTTTCCCTCGGCGGTCAACGTGATGACGTAGCCGGGCGTGATGACCTGCGCGTACATTTGTCCGGGCTCAGAGACGTCGAGGCTGGTGTCCGAGAACTCCGTCGGCGTCACGCTTGCGACGGCGATCTGCGCCGCCGCAACCCCCAGGCGCTGCGCCAGATCGTTCTTGGCGGTGTCAGCCAGGGCGGTCACCGCGTTCTCCGGCGTGGGAGTATCTTCCGGCGATTTATCTTCCGACGTGGGCGAGCTTCCCGGCGTCGGCTGATCGGCGGCGCGGGCCGGCCCGCAAGCAGCCAGTCCAACCAATAGAATACATACCAGCAAGAGATAGATGTGACATCTGTTCATTCCATAACCTCCCTATAATTTACGATCACTCTACTGACGCTTCTTGTAGGCAAAAAGTTCCGCTTTCTCGGTGCAGCCTCCCACATTATGACATTACCTTATGCACGGCCGCGCTTCAGACGCTCCAGATCCCGGTACAGTTTCGAGCGCTTCAATCGATAGTGGGTCAGCAGATATCGCCAATCCGCCGGGCAATCGTACATCAGCTGGTAGTGATAGTAGTTGATCTGCTCCAAGATCGCCAGAACGTAAAAGCCCAGCCCCACCGTCAGATCCAGACCCGAAGAGAAAACCGAACCGGCAAATCCCTTGCCGATCAACACGAGGGGCAACAGCCCGATCAAACACCAGTTCACCGACCGCAGCCGTTCGAATCCCCGAAGAGCACGAGCCGGTATCTCAGTCTCTGTCTTGACCGCCCGGAGTTTGAACCGCCAGTAGGCCACGCCCTGCCAGAGAATCCAGGTGACCAGCGCCGTGCTGTAGAGGGCAAAGACGCCGAGACCTTTCTGCCGCGTGCGAGCGAGGAAGAGCACGACCGCCGGCAGGAAGAAACTGTCGAAGAGCTCCCAGGTCCAGAGATAGCGCAGTCGTTTGATCACTGTCTTTCGCCGAGCGCTCATCTCGCCTCCGTGGATGTGGACAGCGTCGCCAGAAACGCGTCTGCGGCGCGCCGGAAGCGTGCGGGACGTGTCCACATCAGGGGATGGTCGCCGCCGTTGACGAGCAGCACTTGACTCTCGGGGATCTGCTGAGCCATCTCCAGCATCTGCGCGCCGCCCTCGAAGAGCAGCGCGTCCTGCAAGCTGCCGGTCAAGAGCACGGGAGAGCGGATCTCCGCGAGGTCGCGGTCGAACCAGCGCCCGTCACGTGCCGCCAGCCGGAGCAGTAGGTCGTTGTCGGCCTCGATGACCACCTCCCAGTCGGCACCGTGCATCGCCTGCCAAAAGGCCACCGCGTCCGGATGCAGCCGGCGGCGGTTCGCCACCTCGGCGCGCAGGACGTCAGGCGGCTGGCGGAGGACGCAACTGTCGGCGATCACTGCTCGCACCCGGTCCGGGGCGTGCTGGGCCATCAACAACGCGCTCACCGCGCCGCCACTGGTCCCCATCACGATCCCCTGGGAACACTCCAGGTGGTCCAGCAGAGTGACGGCGGCGCGGGCGCCCTGCAGCCACCAATCGGCGGGCCACACGTCCAGGCGTTCCGACTGACCCACGCCGGGAAAATCCAACGCCACCATGTGGTAGCGCTCGCCGAAGTAAGCCAGCTCTCCTCGGTGCGCCGCGGAGGACGCCGTGTTCCCGTGCAACATCAGCAGCAGCGGTCCCGCGCCCGTTTCTCGATAGAAAAGCCGTCGATCTTGATAGGTAAAATAAGGCATGTCCTCTCCCTTGAGATAGTCAGGTGGTCGCTTAGTTACTTGGTCAGGCAGTCACCTAGTCAATGAATGCACAAGGACGCAACGGGTAAAAAGGATTAAACATCAGGTAAATCCGTTCAATTGTTGATTCTTGACTCCGCTGAAAGAAGCATCTGAACCACTGAGACACAGGGAACACCGAGGGTAATATTAAAAAAGCATTGAGAAAAATTCACAAAATAAGCGTCTTGGGTTAATTTTATTTAAGTACACTCTTATTTTCTCTGTGCCCTCTGTGTCTCTGTGGTGAGATATTTAGTTATTTCAGTAGAACCATTCTTTCTTTTCATCGTTAGTGCAGCTCGCCACACAGGAGCTCCTTCTATAAGGATATCACCCTCAGGGCGCCCGGCTATCTTCCATGGGAGGGTTTTGCGTTGCACGGCTGGGTAGATGTGCGCCGGGTCAGGTGACCAGGGAGACTGATCCGGCATTTAAGCGCACTTTCCAACCAGTTTCAGGGTAGGAAAGGAGCAGTTCTTACCTGATATCAAAATTTTCTCCAGGAGAAATAAAAATTTCTCCTGGAGAACCGCGTGTTTCCTAAGTAGGTCAGAAAAAATATGTTAACAGTTGCTCGGAGCCCTCGTCTCGGGGGTAGTCTCCTTAGAACCGAGACGTTCACGGTTAGCCGTCCCCGAGACGG
>CAZCPK010000270.1:0-5926 GCA_964500755.1 uncultured Anaerolineales bacterium | reverse complement strand
AACTGCCTGGACCGGATAATTATGACTACATTGTTCTCTATCTACCATAGGTGCGTCGTTCCGCTTGGGGTTCTGTCTCCCCGGATATGTTCAATGAGTACGGTATATTTGTGGCGAACACATCCCACCGCAGCCAAGGGAGACCCGGTGGGATGTGTCCCGTTTCTCTCGTACGGGTCGGACGGGAAAGCTACGCTTATGGGGCGGGGCAGCTCCTCAGGAAGCGAGTGACGACGTTCATGAACGTTTGGAACTGCTCGCGTCGAACGTTGTGCCCTGCGCCCGCGATGCGTACGACTTCGCCCTGGTCGCCCAGAATGTGCCGGGCCTCTTGAGCTTCAGCGTCGGAAAGCATGGATCCCAGTTCTTGCTCGCCGTAGATAATCAGCACCGGGCATTCGATCTTCTTCAGTATCTCTTGCCAGGGGGGGCGTTCAGTTTGAAGTGAGGTCAGGAGCACGTCCGGATCGACCTGCAGTTTGGCGTCCGCCCACGGTTCCCATTCCACCTCGCCCCAACCCGGGTGCTGTTCACGTCCTTGGACGATAATCTCCTCGCGAGAATGGCGTTTCGTCTCCAGCATACGTTGACGCCATTCCTCGCCCTGAGTGCGACGTTCCGTGTCGGGCATCTTGGAGAAGAGCGCATTTAACGGAGGCTCCTCCAAAACAATGCACCGGGCCAGGGTGGGATATTGAGCCGCCAGCACCAGCGTCGTCGCGGCGCCCATCGAATGCCCCATCAGGCGAGGTTTAGTCAGCTGCAACGCCTGGATGAAGTGGGCTAGATCTTCGCCCATCTGCCCCTGTTGGTCAGGCTCGGATATGATCTCCGTCAGGCCATGTCCGCGGGCATCGTACATGATGAGGTCGTACGCCGTCTCCAGCTCGTCCGCCACCCGTTGCCAGCAGAGACCGTTGTCGGTCGCGCCGTGGGAGAGGACGAGGGGGGGCTTGTCGCCCCCGGTGCGGTGATAGTGGATGACGAGCCCATTGACCTGTACCCTATCGCAATTCCACTCTGATTTCATAAGACGCTCCCGGAACTACGCCTAGATCGTGATGTACTCTTCATCTGCCTCGAACATCTCGGTGACCAGCTGTCGGATCTCGTCCAGGGTAAGGAGCGAAGAGGTGAGGGGATCGAGTTGTACCGCGCGGTAGATATACTCGCGTTCCTTCTCAATGAACCCCTTCACCACCAGTTCCTGCAGGTTAAGGTTGGTGCGATTGAGGCCGGCAAGTTCGGGCGGCAGCGCTCCAACGTGGCAGGGATGTAATCCACAGCGATCTACGAGGATGGGGACCTCTACGATGGCGTTGCGCCGCAGGTTGGTGATCAGGTCGGTGTTGGGCACGTTGCCGTTGAAGACGTAGGGCTCGTTGGTCTCCAGCGCGTTCAAGATGCGGGAGAAGTATTCGTGACTGCGTTCTATGGGGATCTCGGCGTCCCCGTAGGCCAACTTGCGGTTCTCCTCTTCCTGTTGCTGGCGCATCTCCCGGTAATGAGCGAAGCGCTCTGCTCTGGTCCTATCCTTGGGACCCACGCCCCACATCGCTTCGTCCATGTGGCGGTCAATGAGCTCCGGGCTGCGGCGGAAGTAAGGCATGTACTCCGAGCTATGGATGGAGGATTCGGTGACGAAGGCGCCGAAGTGCTTCAGAATCTCCCAGCGCACGATGTCCCGCTTGTAGATCTCGGGATCTTCCAGCGCTTTCCACAGTTTGGGGTAGGCGTCCTGCCCCTTCCACTGGAACTTCAGGAACCAGGACATGTGGTTGATACCGGCGACCCAATAGGAGACTTCCTCAAAGGGGACGTCGATGTATTCCGCCAGCTGCATGGCGGTCCCCTGTACGGAGTGACAGAGGCCGATGTAGCGGATGTCGGTGAGCTCGTGCACGGCCCAGGAGAGCATCACCATGGGATTCGTGTAGTTCAGCATCAGCCCGTCCGGGGAGACCTCCTCCATGGTCTTCGCTATCTCGATAATGGCAGGCGCGTTACGCAGAAAGTAGAAGGCGCCCCCGGGGCCGGCGGTATCCCCGACGGCCTGATCAATGCCGTACTTGAGGGGGATCGTCACGTTGTTGTGACTGTTGCCCACCCGGATCGCGACGGCGACGTAGTCGGCGTCTGTGACCGCCTCGCGCAGATCCGTCGTGGCCTCGACCGTTGCGTCCACACCGGTCTGCTCGACCATGCGCCGCGCCAGCGCGGCCATAGTTTCTAGCTTCTCTTCGTTAATATCCATCAGTGCGATGGTGGAATCTCGCAAGGACGGCCACGTCAGCACGTCCGTGATCAACCTGCGGGCGAAGACAAAACTTCCCGCGCCAATAATAGTGATTTTCGTCATAGGGACCTCTCTTGGATTGGGTGGATAGAAGGACGGGGTGCTCAGCGCTCTCAGTGCTCAGTCTAAAACACTGCGAAGCACCAAGCACCCCTGCCAAAGTCACTTTAATCGAACGACCAGTTTAGCCCGCGTTTACTCCTCGAACAGCGGGTCCAGTTCCGCACAGATGGTCTCGCCAAATTCCTCGGGGGTGATTTCCCCGGCAAAGACGCGCTGAATGGCGGGATCCAAGTGGGCCCACATCAGCTCATCCATGTTGACGGTCCACGGTGCGGGCTCGACGGTGGCGTAGGAGATGCCGTCCAGGAAGGCCTGGTTATTCTCGGGAGGCGTGGAGTTGAGGAAAGCCTCCTGCGCTTCGTCCTCGCTGCGGGAGGGAATGTTGGTGCCCAGCTCGGCGATGCGAACCTGCGCCTCGACGCTGACGATCTCCTTGAGCACTTGCCAGGCCGCGTCGGGGTTGGTGGAGGATTTGGAGACCACATACGGTCCCCAGAAGAGGAAGGTCGACTTGCCGGCCGGGCCTTCGGGGAGTTCGACGACGTCCCAGGTGAAGTCCGTGGCCTGATCGCGCAGTCCGGGGGTCGCCCAACGACCGTTGAACTGCATGCCAATCTTGCCGCTGTTGAAGAGGGTGGAGGCGTCGATTTCGGTGCCCGGTGCGGGCGCGACCTTGTGCTCGTTGAAGAGCGCGTCGTTGAAGGCCAGACCTTCAACGGCTTCGGCGCTGTCCAGAGCGCACTCCGTGCGATCCGCGTTCCAGATATTTCCGCCGGCGGAGAGGATGAAATACCAGTAGGTGCCCCACCAGGCGGAGATGGAGGCGCCCCAGGTGTCGTTGATGCCGTCGCCATCCGTGTCTTCGGTCAATACCTGCGCACTTTCAAGGAAGGTGTCCCAGTTCCAGTTGCCGGCTTCACTCAATTCGCGGGGGGTCTGCAGTCCGTTGGCCTCGAATAGATCCTGGTTGTAGTAGATGACCATGGTCGAAACATCGCGGGGTAGGCCATACAGCGCGCCTTCATGGATCATCTCGTCCATCAAGTTCGGGTAGAAGTTGTCAACGCCCAGGTCATCGCTGGCCTCCAGGTAGGGCATGATATCCACCAGGATATTTTTCTCCGCATAGGCGGCGTAGCTCGCGCCGGGCAGCCAGGTGATGTCGGGGGCGGTGCCCGCCGAGAATTCGGCGAGGGCCTTGTCGAGATAACCTTGCACGGGCGCTGGATCGTAGACGACGGTGATATTGTCGAATTTGGCGTCGATGTCGTCGCTCAAGGCCTGATAGACGGCCTGCTCGCCGGCATCCGCAGGTCGCGTGCGCCACCGGATCGTAATTTCCTCTTGTGGTTCCCCGTCAACCGGCGCTTCACCTTCGTCAGAAGGTTCCGGCGTATCTCCGGGACCACATCCTGTCAATAGTAACGATAGAATCATCACTATGCTGAGCAAAGAGAGTAAGAGCTTTTTCATGATAGTCCCCTCCATAGGACTGTGTGAAAATGTATTATATGAGTGGGTAAGGAACGTCCGTCGTTTCCAGCTATTGGGTCGATAGCACCTCCTTGTGAAAACCGCGTCGTTTCGACGTGCCTACACTTCTTCTGGGGATAGAATGCACGCACTCTGTCCCGCCAGAGTCAACTCCTCGCTGATAACCTTTTCGGAGACCAGTTCCCTGTAGGGCCTGTCCAAGGTCACGGTCTTGGGTTCAAAGTTGTGGTTGACCAGGAAGATCAGCTCGGTGTCGCCGTTTTTACGCAGGGTGGCTTCCACGTTTGTGGGTGTCTCGAAGACGGCAAAGACCTTCCCTTCCTCCTCCAGCCAGCGGATAAGCGCGTCAAAGAAAGCCGGCGGCGGGGTCCAACCCAGGTAAATCGCTTGTCCCTCACCGTATCGCTTCCAGGTAATCGCCGGAATTTCACTGTCCGTATAGCGAGCCCAGACGGTGGCGTCTTCAGCGCGCAACTCCTCGACGGCGCCACGCCGACCCCCGAAGATATTTCCGTCGTGGGGACCCTCGTCGCTGCCGTACCTCGTGCCCGCGGCGAAGGGGGCGTGCACGTCCATCTGTACCTGGGTAGGCGAGAGGCGGAAACGCCCGCCGTTGCCGATCAGCGCGCAGCCAAAGAGTTCCTTGAGCTTGCCCGTCGGGGGCAGCTCGTTGACGTAGACGTTGTCCCAGTTCTTCGTCCCCGATTCCGGCCCGACGATCAGCGTGCCGCCCTGTCTCACGTACGCACAGAGCCTGTCGGTGAGCTCTTCGTTGACGAGATAGAGGCACGGCGCCACGATCACCGGGAACTGCTCCAGGTCATCCTTGGGGGTCAGCGGCTGGACAGGTACGTTGTGCCGCCAGAAGTGCGTGTAGTAGTTCTCCAGCAGCCGCCAATAGCTCGTGCCCTGGATCCAGGTCGAGCGCGGATAGACGTGAGCGATGTCGTAGGCCCAGCCCATGTCGAAGGAGTAGAGCAAGCCGATGGACGGTTCAAAGGTCGTCTCCGCCACCACGTCCTCGATGCTGTGAACCTCCGCACCGATCTTCTGGCCTTCCTTATACCTGTCGCTGAGGATGCCGTGATACTCGTAGCCGCCGCGCGACTGCTCCGCGCCAAAGCGGACGCCGCGCCAGCGGAAGAAGCTGATCCCCTCTCCGCCGTGGGCGAGGGTATGGTAGGTGACCAGACGATCCTGGCCGGCGGTTTCCAGGACCCAGAACGGGCGCTTCTTGAAGCTGCGCATCAGGTCGTGCACCAGGGAGACCATAGCCGGTCGTGGCGGGAAAGTGACCGGCGGGGGTGGAGCGCCGTCGGGGTAGCGGATGGAGGACATGGCGTCGATCATCGTGTAGCAGTCCCAGCCGATGAAGTCGAGCTGCTCGGCCAGCTCCGCGAAGTTGATCTCCCAGAAGGTAGCGATCACGTTGGTGGTGATGCGCTGGGCGGGGTCCACGATCTCGCGGAGCGTGTCGGTCTGCACGCGTGCAAATTCAATGACCTGGTCGGAGGCGAACCGATAGTAATCCAGCAGATGGCTGGGGTTCAGTCCGATGGGACGGCGGGGGGTCGGCAAGGGGATTTGCTCCCACGCCGTGTATTCCTGGCTCCAGAAGACTGTCCCCCAGGCGGCGTTGAGTTCCTCCAGGGAGGTGTACTTCTGGCGAAGCCACTCCCGAAACCTTCCCCGGCAGGATGCACAGTAACAGCGCACCGTGTCATGGTCCCCAAACTCGTTGTCGATCTGCCATCCGTAGACGTGGGGATTGTCCTGGTAGTGCTTGGCCAGCTCTTCCACAATTCGTCGGGCATATTCCCGATAGATAGGGCTGCTGTGACAGTAGTGCTTGCGCACGCCAAACTCCGTGCGGACGCCCATGGCGTCGACGGGGAGAATCTCGCGATGCTTGTGGATGAGCCAGGGAGGCGGGGTAGCGGTCGGCGTCCCCAGAATGACCTGCAGTCCCTCCTGGGCCAACGTCTCGATGGCGCGATCGAGCCAGGAAAAGTCGAAGGTGCCCTCTTCTGGCTCCATGCGACACCAGGCGAATTCGCCCACGCGCACCGCGTC
>CAZCPK010000269.1:0-5930 GCA_964500755.1 uncultured Anaerolineales bacterium | reverse complement strand
CTGACCTATCCGGATGTGGTATCATACCATCGTGCTTGAGTCGGACAGGTGATCGCGGGCTTTGACGCCCGAGGAAAGTCCGGACTCCTTAGGGTACGGTGCCGGGTAACGCCCGGGCGGGGCAACTCGCGGATAGGACCACAGAGATAAACCGCCGCAGGACGCACGTCGTCCTGGGGTAAGGGTGAAAAGGCGGTGTAAGAGACCACCGGAGCGGCGGGCAACCGTCGCTGCCAGGCAACCCCCACCGGGAGCAAGGCCAAGCAGAAGGGAGCTGGGAACGACCCGTTCCCGCGCTTACGAGCGTAACCTTCGGGTAGGCTGCTGGAGGCAGCGGGTGACCGTTGCCGTAGATAGATGATCACCCACCCGCCAGGCATGGCGGGCAGACAGAATCCGGCTTATGTCTGACTCAGGCCCGCATGGATCGAACAGAGTGACGTCCTGCGCATTACCTGCCAGACGCTTTCCGCGGACGCTCAGACGCCCAGCGATGATACATGAATATGATTCGCCTCATCTGCTGAAGAAAAATGGCTCAACCTGTCCGGCAGTCAGGCGCAATACTTGAGCGTCCCGCATTTGCCCGGGATTTCGAAGCGAGTGGTCAGCGAAGACCCTCGCCAATGTCGCAGAACGTGCTTAGCCGCGCACAAGGCAAACGCAGCCGGGTTGATGACCTGGGTTTGCCAGGAGGCGCTAAGCAACCTTAGAAAGCCTTAGAACCGCTTCGTTTGCCCCGCCCTCCCCGAATTTGCTAAATCACCGCCTTTATGGTATAGTTGCACAGTGTTCCAGGCGGCCCTTGCTGCTCCTGGCAAAAAGGACCAGGGGTAAACCCATAGATAAGGAGGTATTCCGTCTTGGTTAAGAGAACGTACGAATTAATGTTTATCGTCAATCCTGAGTTAAATGAGGAAGAGAGCAAAGCTCTCCTCCAACGTGTTCAGGATTATCTGGCAGAAGCCGATGGTGACGTGCTGAAGAAGGACGACTGGGGGGTACGCCGCTTGGCCTATCCCATACAGAAACATCACGAGGGACACTACTACCTCTTGCAATTCAGCATGGATTCCAGCAACGTCAAGGAGTTCGAGCGTCGCATCCTCTTGGCGGAAGAGATCATCCGAGAGCTGGTCATCAGGTTACAAGAAGCTCCCCCCACACCGGAACCCGCTGTGAGTGAGGAGTCATCCACCTAGCTAGGTAGGTCACAATCCCAAAGCTTCAGGGAGAAATGCGATGGTACGTGGATTGAATAAGGTCATGATCATCGGACAACTGGGGCGCGACCCCGAGATGCGGTTCACCGGCAGTGGACGTCCGGTAACCACGTTCAACGTCGCCACCATCCGAGGCTGGACCAACGACGTGGGGGACCACCAGGAGGAAACCGAGTGGTTCCACGTCGTCGCCTGGGGAGGCCTGGCAGAGCTCTGCAAAAAGCGCCTGCAGAAGGACTCCTCGGTCTACGTTGAAGGCCGCCTACAGACCCGGACGTGGGAAGACGCCGAGGATCAACGCCACTATCGCACCGAGTTGGTCGCGGAGGAAGTCATCTTTCTGGACGAGCAATAGAGGAGACCCTGACCTCCACCCCGCTACGTTAATGCAAACACGAATCCCAGCTGCGGGATTCTGCTTGTGGGATTCTGCTTGTAGGATTCTGCCCAGTGTTTACGAATAAGGAGATAATATAAGTGAGCAGACGAAGATATTCACACCGGCGCAAGGTTTGTCGCTTTTGCACCGATAACGTCAAGATCAATTATAAAGACGCGGACACGCTGCGGCGTTACATCACCGCGCGAGGGAAGATCCGTCCCCGACGTCAGACCGGCACTTGCGCGAAACACCAACGACATCTCACCACCGCTATCAAACGCGCGCGCCACATGGCGTTGATTCCCTTCGTGGCAGAAGTGCGACACAGTTAATATATGTAGTTCACAGATGGGCATAGGGAGACCTATGCCCATTGTTTTGTTTTGATTGAGCAGAGGTCGGTCGCAAGCGGGTCGACCGACAGGCATCTCAGGGGGAGCGCCCCCTATTGATAATTCAGAAGTGAGGAATTTCATGACGAAAAAGAAGATTCGCCGTTCTACTCTAAATCGAAAGCAGCGCACCTTGCAACGCAAGGAGGAGCGAATACGACAGATCATGATCTGGAGCGCCATCAGCCTCGCCGTCGTGGTCGTCGGCATCCTGGCGTTTGGGATCGTGCAGGAGTACATCATCAAGCCGCGCACCGTCGTGGCCCGCGTTGACGACGTAGAGATCACCGCCAAAGAATACCAGAGCCGCGTGTATTATCAGCGAGACATCCTGCGAACCCAGATGTTGCAGTATCAGGCCTACCTGGCGCAAATTGATCCAAGCCAGGCGGAGGCAGACTTTCAGGTGCAACAGCTTCAACAACAGGTCACCCAGCTGAAGAGCCAGCTGGCCCCGGAGATGAAGGACTCGATAGGGAAGAGCATCCTCGATCAGATGGCTGAGGAGCAAATTTTGCTCCACGAGGCGGAGGCGCGTGATATCACCGTAGAAGCCGAGGAGATCGACCGGCGTCTCGAAGAGATGCTGGGCTTCGACCGGGAGGCCGCTGCAACCGCTCCGGTGACGGAGACGCAGACGCTGACCGAGACCACGGCACCGTCGCCTACCCCGATGACCGAGGCCCAATTCCAGGAAAATTACGAGAACTTCGTCAAGAACTACCTGAGTGAAGCCGGGCTCACCGAGCAGGATTTCCGCAGGATACTGAAGACCGACGTGATCCGCGAGCAGCTCTTCCCCGTTATTACAGAAGACGTCGAGACTGAAGAGGAACAGGTCAAGGTCACCTACGTGGCGGCCGGCTCCGAGGAAGAAGCAGAGATATTGCGCGAGCGCCTGCAGGAAGAAGATCCGGCCGAGTTGCTCGCGGAGTTGCAGGGCAACGAGGATGACGCGACCATCGGTCGCGAACTTGCCTGGTATCCCATGGAGTATCTCGCCAGCATCCTGGGGCCGGGATTGGAAGTTCTGGCTTTCGAGACGCCCGTGGGCGAGATAACCGAGCCAGTCCCCGGACAGGATGGACGGTACTACGTGCTAAAAATCGAAGGGCGTGAGGTACGGCCGCTGGACGAATACCTGCTTCAGCAGAAGCAACAGACGGCCTTCAATACCTGGCTGCAGGAGCAGAGAGAGGAACGGGTTCAGTACCTGGAGTGGGAAAAATTCACGCCGGCGCAACCCTAATCCCTGAGTAAGCGGATATCCAAGAGGCTTTCATTACTTGAAAGCCTCTTTTCTTTTCAGGCGCCCAGCCGATGCGCAAAAATCACTTTCGGGATCTCCCGCAGCTGCAAAAGGAGTTCGTTCAGCGTCTGAAGATCGGTGACCTGCAGCGTGATGTAGAGAGGCACCACGTCATCACGGTCAGGGGGGCCCTTACGCAGCCCGTAGATCTGGCCCTCGCCGTGCAGCGTGATGATCTCCGAGATCTGCTGCAGCAGCTGCGAGGAGTCGTACGCCTTCACGATCACTTGCGCCAGCAAGGTCTCGTCCCGGTCGCCCCAGCTGACCTCGATCAGACGCTCTTTTTCCTCCAGTACCAACTGCTGCACGTTGATACAATCGCGCCGATGGATGGTGACGCCGCGTCCCCGCGTCACGTAGCCAATAATGGGGTCACCGGGCAACGGATTGCAGCAATGAGCCAGACGTGTCAGCAGCTCCGTAGAGCCCGCCAGGTCGTCGATTCTCACCTGGGTGGTGTTAGGGGTCACGTCAAAAGGTATCTGCGTCTCTAGAGGCTCCTCAGCGGGCTCTGCGGTATGCTCTGCGAGCCACTCACGCACCCGATTTTCAATGCGTACGTTGGTGACGTCGCCCATCCCCACGGCGTTGAAGAAGTCATCCGGCTCGGGGTAGTGCTTTTCGAAGAGCCCGGCGACCTCCTGCAGGGTCAATTCGGCGCCGATGCGTTTGAGCGTGTGTTCAACCAGCACCCGCCCATGCGCGATGTTCTCATCGCGTTGCTGGTGCCGGAACCACTGACGGATCTTCTGGCGAGCGCGTGAAGTCGCGACGAAGCCGGCCTCTTCGTGGAGCCAGTCCCGACTGGGGCCGCCCTTGCGTCCCGTGATGACCTTGACCTCGTCCCCCATCTGCAGCTGATAATCGAGGGGAACCCACGCTCCATTCACCTTGGCGCCGCGACAGGTATGGCCCAGCTCCGTGTGGACGCGATAAGCGAAGTCGATGGGCGTCGCGCCACGCGGAAACTCAAAGACGTTCCGCTGGGGCGTCAAGACGAAGATCGTATCGCGTAGAGACGACGGAGTTTCGGCGGCATCCACCGCTTCCTGGGTCGGTGGTTGTCCGCGCATCCGCGCGAGATGTGCGAGCATCCCCTTATCCAACGGCGTTCCGGGCTCCTTGTACCGCCAATGGGCCGCTTTGCCGAACTCCGCGCGTCGATGCATCTCCTGGGTACGAATCTGAATTTCCAGGGGCTTACCATCCTCCCCCCAGACGGCGGTATGCAGGCTCTGGTAGCCGTTGGGTTTAGGATTGGCGATATAGTTGTCGAACTCCCCTGGAATAGGTTTCCAGAGGTTGTGTACAATCGCCAGGGTCTGATAGCAGAAGCGCTCGCCGAAGAGGGCCCGCGCGACGGACTCGTCCTCTTCGGCGGAAGTCTCAAGCATCTCCTTGGGCACGGACAGAATGACCCGCAGACCCTCACGATCGTAGATCTCTTCCAGGGGCACGTTCTTGCGAAGCATCTTCCGATAGATGCTGTAGATGTGCTTGGGACGCCCGGTCACCTCCGATTCCAGGATCCCTTCGGCGATCAGCGCCTGCTTCAATAAGTCACGGTGCAGTTCGACGCGTTGCTGGCGTTGGTCCTTACGGTCACGGAGGTCAAGGGCCAGCTTGCGGTATTTCTGCGGATATAAGTAGCGAAACGCGAAGTCCTCCAACTCCGACTTGAGCCGCCAGATCCCCAAGCGGTTCGCCAACGGCGCAAAGAGCTCAAAGGTCTCCTGTCCGGCGCGTCTCCGTTCTGCGTCGGGCGCATCCCGTAATCCCCGGACCTGCTGTAGATGACCGGCGAGCTTTACCGTCAGCATCTCCGCCCGCGGATCGCTCATGCTCAGCAACATCTTGCGGATATTCTCGAGCTCGCGCTCGCCCCGCGCAGGCAGCGGGCCGCGCTGTCCATAGCCGAGACTGCGGAGGGTCGCCTCAATTTTGACGACGCCGTCGATCAGCGTGCGGATCTCTCCGCCCAGGCGCTCGCCTATCTCATCCGACGTCACCGTCCCCGCGAGGCAGGCAGCACAAAGCATCCCCGCCACGATCACCTGGGGAGCTGCGTGCAGAGAGGCGAGAATTTCTGCCACGTGGAGGGCCCTAAGCCGTGTCCCCGGCGTATACACGCCATCCTCTTCGACGAAGTGCTGCGCCCGTCGAAGCAGATGGCGTGCTTCCAGCGCGACGACCCCTTCGGGGATCTGTGCGAGGATGTCCTCTACGATTGCGTTGACGTCTTCACCCATAGGCTCCAACTGTATTATAGCATCGAATGGGAGGAAGTTGGAGGGGAGCGTGTCAAGGGCAAACGAAGCGGGTCTGAGGCTTTCCAGGGCCGCTTAGCGCCTCTCTGCAGCATTTGCCCAGGTCATCAACCCCGGCTTCGTTTGCCTTGTCTCGCTTACGGGCGTTGTGAGGCAGCGAAGCCGTTTTCGCTCGTCGACTCGCTTCGAAAACCCGTCAAACGATAAGGATTCATGTGGCGCGCAGCCGCCACATAATCCGTGTTGAACTAAGCCGCTTACTGAAATTGTACTGCTATTTGGAGTTTAAGGCAAGATTTTGTTTGAGGAGAAGACTCCGCCACCGAGGCAACGTGGCAGAGCGGCTTCTGAAATGCC
>CAZCPK010000268.1:390-5964 GCA_964500755.1 uncultured Anaerolineales bacterium | reverse complement strand
GGTTGATGACTGGAGCAAACGTCGCAGGGAGGCGCTGAGAAGCCCTGGAAAGCCTTAGAACCGCTTCGTTTGCCCTGTCTTCTTTGGACTTGACGTTGCCCATTTCGTTTCTATAATAAGTGCATTGGTGGTGGCGAAAAGAAGCGCAGGTAAAGAAAAATATGAGTCACTGTGCGGGTAGAGTGAAATTACGGTATAAGGTGCAACGCACCTGGCTACGTTCTAATGCCGTAATTTAAGTGGGTAGAGTGTCCCATCCCCGTCTAGACGATAGGGTTGCAAGCATCTGTGGAGGATGACCCGATGGAAGGTCGCGTCCTGCTAATCGAGGATGATCCCGATAATCGAGCGGTTTTACGTGAACGCCTGGAGGCTCACGAGATCCAGGTGGACGAGGCAGAAAGCGGAGAGGCCGGTATCCAATTCGCGGCACGCTATCTGCCCCAGGCCATTGTGGTGAGCACCTCGTTGCCTGACATGAACGGTCTTCAAGTGGCGCGTCGACTTCGTGAGCGGACCCGGACGCAACACATCTATCTGATGGTGTTGGCCGACGAGGACGTACACCAGCAGCGACTTGCCAGCCTTGAGCTGGGCGTGGATGATTTTGTCGCGTCGCCCTTTGACCCGGACGAGCTAATGCTTCGGGTGCGCAACGCGCTGCGACGGGCAAACTTGAGTAATCTCATGGACCCCGCGACTGGCTTGCCTGCGATGCGGCTGGTGCAGGAACAACTACGGCGGCTGGTCAAGAGCCCCGAGGGGACTTGGGCTCTTATGCAGGTACACGTGGCAGGTCTGGAGCCTTTCCGCGAAACCTACGGCTTTCAGGCGGCGACGGATCTACTCCGTGACGTGGCGCGGTTGCTTTCGGTGGCGTTGAGCGACGACGACGTCGTCGACGACTTCCTCGGTTATACGGGCAGTGACGACTTTATCGTTATCACCGATCAGGCGCGGGCTCCCAGTCTGGAGCGGGAGATCCAGAGCAACTTTGAAAAGGTGGTGTCACGTCACTATGGCTTCAAGGAGCGTCTCCAGGGCTTTGTGAAAGTCGATGGGAGCCGTGCACCCCTGGCGTCCCTGCGTATCCGACAGATCACGCCCGACGACGGGCCATTCTACGATATACGGTCTCTAAGTAAGGCGCTCGTCGGATGACCTGATCTTGACGCCATGACCCGCCTCATTGCCTTCACAGCGGCCTGGATGTTCAGCATTTGGCTGACCCAGGCCGCTGTGCTTCATCCTGTTTGGGCCTTGCTTGTGGTGCCCGTTGGTTTGGTTCTGCACTTCGGCTGGCGGGAGCGACGCTGGACTCGCTTGACGCTCTGGGCCTTGGCTGGCCTGTTGTTGGGCACGGGGCGCTTCTGGCTGGCGACGAGGCCACTGCCCGCTCAGCACGTCGCGCACTTCACCGATCAAGACAACGTGACCTTGGTCGGCGTGGTCGTCGCTGCTCCCGACGACAAGCCGTATCAGACCAATCTACGCGTCAAGGTGGAGCGGTTGTGGTTTGATGGAGAAGCGGAGGGCCGCTCGGTGGTCGGCAAAGTTCTCGTCGAGGCGCCGGTCTATACCGAGGCCCAGTATGGAGATCGCGTGCGCGTGACGGGGGCGCTGGTGACGCCGCCCGTCTACGCGGGGTTCTCCTACCGCGATGTGTTGGCCCGCCGCGGCATTCACGCGCTGCTTGAAGAGAGTACCGTTACCGTGCTGGAAGCGCATCAGGCCAACAGGGTCCTGGAGCTGTTGTTACGTTTCAGAGGCTATGCGCTGGCGCGACTTCATCGGCTGTTGCCGGAACCCCAGGCCTCGCTCTTGGCCGGCATTCTGCTGGGTGTTGAGAGCGGTATCCCCAAGCCTCTCGAGAAGAGTTTCTCTGCGACGGGGACCAGTCACATCGTGGCCATCTCCGGATTCAACCTGACGTTGCTCGCGGGGCTTTTCGTCTGGCTGGCGCGCCACGTGACCGGTGGCCGTGGAGAGACCGCCGAGACCCTGGTGGCCTTGATCGGACTCTGGCTCTATACTGCGCTGGTCGGGAGCTCCTGGGCGGTGGTGCGGGCGGCGATCATGGCCAGCGTGGGGATTTTCGCCCGCTCGAAACAGCGTCCGGCCCACGCTGCGACGCTGTTGGCCTTTGCCGCCTGGGCGATGTCCGCGCTCAACCCACATGTGCTCTGGGACGTCGGTTTTCAGCTCAGCGTTGCGGCGACGGCGGGTCTGATCTTCTTCACTGACCCCCTTGCACAGGGTGGACGTTGGTTGTTGTTGCGTTTTCTCTCTCCAAAGCGGGCTGCGTGGGTGATCGCTCAGCTGGAGGAGGCGCTCTTCGTCACCTTGGCGGCGCAGCTGACCACCACGCCCATCATCCTCGTTACCTTTGAGCGTCTCTCCCTGGTCACGCTCCTGACCAATTTCTTGA
The DNA here is from genome assembly GCA_964500755.1 of uncultured Anaerolineales bacterium. Classification (GTDB taxonomy): domain Bacteria; phylum Chloroflexota; class Anaerolineae; order B4-G1; family SLSP01; genus G713. Next base: position 3,536 of record CAZCPK010000268.1, on the reverse strand, counting down.
TCCTCCCGGTGCAGCCTTTTGTCATGCTGTTTGGTGGAGCTGCGCTGCTCCCCGCGCTTCTCTGGCTGGCGCTGGGACGTCCGATCGGCTGGGTGGCCTGGGTTTTCCTGACGTACACGATTGAGATCGTGCGCTGGATGGGGAGTTTTCCCTGGGCCTCTGTGCCGTTTCGGATGACGGGGACGGCGGCGCTGGGATATTATCTCGTGCTCGCCGGGGTGAGATGGTCCGTGTGCGCTGCGCCCCGCCTCCGCGCACGACGTTGGGCCTGGCTGCGGAAACGTACCCCCGGTCAGATTGCCGGCGCGGTGGGAGTGGTTGCCGCAGTGGCGCTCAGTGGATACGCGCTGCCCGATGGTCGCCTGCACGTGCACGTGCTTGACGTGGGGCGGGGGGAGGCTCTCTTCGTGCAGACGCCCGCAGGGCGGCAGATTGTCATCGACGGGGGTGCGGACCCGGCGCGGATGCTGGATCTGATTGGAGGACGCCTTCCCTTCTGGGATCGGACGCTGGATCTGGTGATTCTGACGTCTCCCACCGAGACCCGCGTGGCCGGGTTGGTGCCGCTACTGGAGCGTTACGACGTCGCGCAGGTTGCCATCAGTCCAGGGGAGGGAGACGGTGAGCATTACGCCCGTTGGGAGCGGCGGATGACCGCCCGCGCGCCGGAGACGGTCACGACGCTTTACGCGGGACAGCAGTGGCGTCCGGAACGCGACGTGGTCCTACAGGTCCACTGGCCGCCTGCTGACGCCCCGCCGGGTCCGCTGGTGCTGCAAATCAAGTACAGACAGCGCTCCTTCTTGCTGATGAGCGATGCGACGCCGCAGGTGGAGGAGGCGTTGCTCGCCGTGAATCCAGACGGTTTGGCCTCCGACGTGCTCCTCTTGCCCCGTCACGGTGCGGCGACCGCCACGCAGGCGGCCTTCCTGCGCGCGGTTGACCCGGACTACGTCGTCGTCAGCTTGCGAGAAGGTCAGGCGCTGGATCTCCAGGTGCAGGCGCGCTTATTGGATCGGCCTCTCTACCGTACCGCTCATCACGGCACGGTGCATCTGCACACCGCCGGACAAGGGTGGATCGTGAGAACGGAGCGCGGTACGCGATAAGCCCCCAGTCACTGGATGACCGGGGGCTTGTCGTACGATTGGTGGAGCGGATCCTTACAGTTCTAGATTGAGCGATGATGTCCCACCGACGGACTCTTTTTTCGACGCATCTTCCGGTTCTTGTCCGTGCTCCTGCCGGCGTCGGCGTTTCCTTGCGTAACTGGCCGCGTTAAGCCCTGCCACGCAGCCTTCCCCGACGGCCTTGGCCATCTGAAAGGGCTCGCCGCAGACGTCTCCGGCCGCGTAGATGCCCTCAATGTTCGTCTGTTGTTCTCTATCCACCTGAATGTACTTCATGCTTTCGTCCAGATCGATCATCAAAGTGGCCGCCAGCTCCATCACGCCCTTGGCGCCCAACTCGATAAAGACGCCCTTGACGGGAAGTGTTTCGCCGTTCTTCAGGATCAGGCCGGCGACTTTACCGTTCCCCGTAATCTCCTTGACCTTCGTTCCTTCGTGGAGCAAAATATCGCTCTCCTCGAGTTCGGCGCGGAGCGGGGGGGAGACGTCCAACTCCTCACTGACGAGGTGGACCTGGCTGGCATATCCCAGCATCGTCAAGGCGCCGTCCGCGGCTGCGCTTCCGTCTCCCACCACGGCCACCACTTGATCCCGGTAGAACATGGCGTCGCAGTCCACGCAGTAGCTGATGCCCCGTCCCAGCAGTTCCTTCTCGCCCGGCACGCCTAACCTGTTGCGCGAGGTCCCCGTGGCGATAACGAGGCTGTAGCTCTCTATTTCTTTGCCGCTTTCCGTTTTTATCTTGATGATACCGTTCTCTCGTGTCACATGCAGGGCGTCTTCATCCAGGATCTTCGCCCCAAAATTGAGCGCCTGTTCACGGCCAACCTTCAGCATCTCCTTGCCCGACAAGTTGAAGATGCAGCAGAAGTTCTCAATGTGCGCCCAGAATAGATCGCTCTCCCGTTCTCGTCCCAGGATGAGAACGCGCGCTCTGCGGCGCCCGGCGTGGATCGCGGCCTGCAGCCCCGCCGGTCCGGTTCCCAGAATGATAACGTCGTATCTGTGATCTTTTTTGATCATCTTGCCTCCAGTATCCTCTTGGAAATCTTCATTCTTCATATCCTAACTTTTCTTCCTGATTTCGTGGTTCGGTTATCTCGTCACGCCTGCTCATAAGTATAGCATAGACGCCGGATTATGCATACATCTATCTTGTTTTTCTGTGGTGTCGTCGGAGCCAGCGCAGTCCGATAGCGAACAACAAGGAACCCAGCACCACGCTGAGCGCGCGGACTTGTAGTTGAGACGCGGAGGGACATTCCAATGCAGCGAGGGTATCCGCCATCCCCTGAGGCAGCGGTCGCGGCGTCCACTTGAGTTCGCGCTGCGCCTTTTCGCTGTGCGCCGCGTAGGTGACGCCCAGCGTGCGCAGACTCTCGTGATTGATGAGGGTGGGGAGCGATAGCCAGCGCTCCAATTGTGCCGCGACGGGCGCCAGAGGCCGGAGCATGGCAGCCGGAATCTTGAGGAGGGGGGGACGGCGGCCCAGCAACCGCGCCCAGAGTGCGAATAGGTCCGCAAAGTTGACGATTTGCCCGGTGAGGAGATAGCTCTCGCCGAGCCGGCCCGCGTCGGCCACGCGCACCAATCCATCCGCCACGTCCTCTACGTGAACGAGCGAGAGCGTCGTCTCCGGACCGGGGACGACCGGCATGTGACCCTTACAGTACGCGTGCAGCAGTTCTCCGATCAGGCTGTGATCGCCCGGCCCGTAGACCCCGCCGGGCATGGCGATGACGATCGGGGCCCCGGCCTCAATTAGGGGGCGGGCGACTTTCTCGTGGGCCTCCCACTTCGTGCGGTTGTAGTACGCGACGAAGGGGCCGGTCCGCCTCGCGCTCTCGTCGTAGCTGGCGCCGTGGGTGTCGCCGAGCACGACGACGGAGCTGGTGTGCAAGATGCGCGGTATCCCCAGCGCGTGCGCCAGCTCGAGGACGTTACGGGCTCCGGTGACGTTGATGCGCTTCATCTGGTCGCGGTCTTGGACGCCCAGCTCGTACCAGCCGGCGATGT
>CAZCPK010000268.1:0-380 GCA_964500755.1 uncultured Anaerolineales bacterium | reverse complement strand
GCATAACTAGATCGCTGCCGCGCATGCCTTCTCGCATGGAGGTAGGGTCGAGGACGTTGCCTCGAATCGGGTGCGCGCCCAGCGCCGCGACTTTTTCCGCGCTGCTTGTGGAACGGGCCAGCGCGTGGACGGTGTCTCCGCGCGCGACGAGTCGTTGCATGACGGGTACGCCGATGAAGCCGGTGCCTCCGGTGACGAAAATTCTCATGGGATCTCCTGTCTTGCTCTACTCGTAAACGTGCCTGTTGCTAAATCCGAAATTATGACTCCACTGAAATAACTAAATATTTCACCACAGAGACACGAAGGGCACAGAGAAAACAAGAGGTAACCGTTCAGACCCAGGGAGCATTGGACACAGATTCACACGGATTCACACA
>CAZCPK010000267.1:0-5989 GCA_964500755.1 uncultured Anaerolineales bacterium | reverse complement strand
CCTCGATTGCTCGTGAATCCGCAAAGCCCTCCGCGTGAAAAGCGGGAGCGGCGTGAGGCATCAAACGGTCGAGTAGCACGAGGCCCTTGGGAAGCTCCAGGAGCTCCAGTGCGTAGCGCAAGATGGCGTCCAGGGCTTCCCCCGACGTCTCCGAAATTGCGATGATTCGCTGATCAATCTCGGCTAACGCCGCCAGACGATCCCGGTCACGGCGGAGGGCCCGGAAGAGCGTGGTGCGGTAGATGTGGACGCTGATCTGCTCAACGAGCAGCCTGAGAAGACCGCGCTCGCTCTCGCCAAAGCGGAAGGTGGGCGCGTCCGAAAAGAGGGTAAGCACCCCGATCTTGCGCTCCTCCCAGGTCACCGGCAGAGAGAGAAGGGCGTAGAGGGTCCCCTCGTAAGGGTAGTCAACGCGCTGTGGCCAGCTGTGGTACTCCCCGACGGATACGACGCGCTGTTCCGTCCAGGCGCGACCGGAAACGCCGGCCCCTGTCGGGATCTCGAAACCTCGCTGCGCCGTCGCGGCTCCGGCGCTCTCCACCTGGCGCAGCACTTTTTTCTGGGCGTCATAGTGCAGAAAGGTCGCGCCGCTGGCCCCGGTCATCTGTAGCGCCACCCCGACAGCGCGCTGTAGGATATCCGTGGGCGTGCGCAAACGATGTAAGTCCATGTTCAATTCCTGCAAGGCTTCCAGACGCTCGACGCGCAACTGCGCTTCGTGGTACTGCTGGGCGTTGTGCAGGGCAATAGCGGCCAGCGGCGCCACCGACTCCAGCGTTAGAATCGCCTGAACAGCGTCGGCCTCTCGGGCAGCGCTGGCGCCACACAGAAACCCGATCAGATTCTCCTGCACAAAGAGAGGGGTCGCAATCAATGAGCGAAACCACGGGGATTCCGAACGCTGCCAGGAGGAGAACTCCGTCCGTTCATCGGTGACGTAGACCGTGCGCCGTTCCCGAGCCGCCGTGTGTAACTCCGGCACAGCTTGCAGAGAATACCTGACGGCCTCCCCTTCCTCCTGCGACAGGAGCGGACGCCCGTGCCACCGGGTGACGTGCACTGCGTCACCGTGCGTCAGCATCACGTAAAGCGCGTCATACCTCTCGATCATCTCGGCGGTCGTCGTGAGCAACTGATCCAGCACCTGATCAATGTCTAAGGTAGAGATCAACGTCGTACCCAGGTCGCGGAGGGTCCGGGCCAGGAGCCGCGATTCCCGCTCCGCAGCGTAGAGCCGCGCATTGTGAATGGCGCCGGTCGCCAGAAGCGCCAGATACCGCAGCGCCTGACGATCCAACGCAGTGAAACTCCGGCCTTCCGAGAAGCTATCCATCGTCATGTAGCCAATGAACGTACCTTTATGGATAAGGGGGGCCGCCAACGTCTCTTCTATCTCCAGCACGCGACCGTCGGCCTCCAGAATCCCCATCACATCCGCCGGCAACCTCCAGTTCTGCTGATCCAGAATCTTGGGAATTTGAACGACTTTCCCCTCCTCCAGAATCTCACGGAAAGAGAGATCCCCCGGGAACCGGATGGTTTTGAGCCGCTCTCCATATCCTGTCACGGCGCGGAAAGCGAATTCTCCTTTTTCATCCAGCAATAACAGGCTACCGGCCTCAGCGTGGGGGAGAAGCCGGATCCCCTCTTCGATAATGCGCTGAAGCAACCCGTCCAGATCAAATTCCGTCAACAGAAGAGGCGCCAACTCCAAGATACTCTCCAGAATCTGCGAAGACGCGTCGACGTCCTCCACCGACGAGCCCCCCTCCGCCAGGAGGGTATGCAACCGCTCAGGCAATGTCTGCGCAGGCTGCCGGGAAAGATACAGGCTCAGGTCACTGTCCGCGAGAAGAGGGGAGGACGAACCATTTGTGGTGACGATGGGGATCTCCGCCGCCCGGCAATAGGGCATAAGCGCTCCCACCACCGAGCTGTCAGGCTGCGGATCGAGCACCAACAACGCTGCTGCAGATTGATGCTGCAGTGTTTCCCCGGGATCTTGAGCATCGGGCAGCCAGTGGACGGCGAAGAAGGGAGAGCGCGCCAGCCGAGAGACGATATCCAGGTTTTCCGGATTATTCTGGGCAATGAGAAATAGATTCATGCCTCACCTTTTGCCATTAGTCTATGGTTGTGTTATTGTAGCACAAATCTCAGCTTGAGGCTAACCTGGGATCAGATAAGGTGAGGCAAGGTTCAGTCGAGATGGGTGCTTCGTGATAGAAACACGTCAGTGAATACCCATAGGTCCGGTATCGCTCACTGAGCCTGTTGTTTTTTTATCGCAGAGAGCGCTGAGCAGCCAGAGAAAAGCCAGGACTTCTATCTCTATGCTCTCCGCAAACTCTGCGGTGAGATGTGGGTAATCACCAAAAGCGCGGGCTTGGCAAATTCACCAAAGTATGGCATACTCATACGTTGTGAAGATTCTACAGATTACGCCCGAGCAAGATCGATATACCGTACGCGAGCAGCTGCGTCGCTCGGCCGATCGACAGGTGCTCATCGTCCTGCCTTGGGAAGTGGACGAGGGCTGGGGAACACCGCTGGATTATGACCTGCTGAGCGCAGCCGCCCGTGAGGCCCAGCTCAACGTCGCCTGGGTCGTGGAGGACTTCGAGAAGCGCGCGCTACCACGAGAGGCAGGCTTCCCCGTCTATCCGAGCGTTGCTGCAGCCGAGACGTATCTAGAGACGCACGAGCGCTGGCCCTCGCTCAACGGCAACCGGCGTCCTGAGCCAAGGCCCCGACCGGCCTGGGGCGAGGCACCGGAAGCACGCCCCTTGCCCGTCCCTCAGCACCTTCCCCTCTGGTTGACCGGTCTACGTCTCGCGGTCCTGGTGGTGATATTGGGTTTGATCGGGGGGATCTTCTTCCTGGCAGTGCCCGCCGCCCAGATTCGACTCGTGCCGCAGCAGGCTACCTACTCGGTCATCGTCCCAATCTCGGTCGATCCAGAGCTAGAAAGCGTGGATCTCCAACAGAACATGATTCCCTCGCGGCGGGTCGGCGACGAGTTCAGCAGTTACGCTGAGATCGGTACGACGGGCATGAGCCTCTCCTTTACCGGCCGCTCACGGGGTCAGGTCGTCTTCACCAACCAGCTGGGACAGGAGTATCAGGTACCGAAAGGCACCATCGTGCGCACCTCAGCCGGCTCCTACCCCGTGCGCTTCGAGACGACCGAGGCCGTGACGGTACCGGCCTTCGGGCAGGCGCCCGCGCCGGTGGAGGCACTGGAAGAAGGGCCGCGCGGCAACGTCGGCGCCTTTCAGATTAACTTTGTGGAGGGGGTCGTGGGCTTTGCTTTAAAAGTGACCAACCCCGATCCCATCGGCGGCGCCGAAAGTCAGGAGGTGGCGGCGGTGGCGCAGGAAGATCGAGAGCGCGTCTGGGATCTGGCTGCCGAGCGGGTCCTCGCCGAGGCGTACAACGGACTGCAAAATGAGCCCTACCTGGGACCCGGCGAGTTTCTGCTACGCCAGTCACTGACCGTTCAGTCGGCGCCAATGGAGGCCTACACCGCCCAGGTCGGCGAGCGGACCAACGCCCTGGGCTTGACGCTACGGTTGCTGGTCAGCGGGCAGGCCGTCAGCGCCTCGGACATTCAACAGGTCGCCTACCGTCGCCTGCTGAGCCAGGTACCAGAGGGATACCGCTTGACCGATGCCCGCTTCGAGATCGGGGAGTCGGCCGAGGAGGACGTGGGGCCCGGACAGTATGCCTTCTTCGTCACCGCGCACGGCTACGCCACCGCAGAGATCAACGTCGGCGAGGTAGAGAACGCCCTGCGCGGCTCGCGCATCGCCAGAGCCGAGGAGTATCTGACCGAAACGTTGCCTCTGGCAGCTCCACCGGAGATCGAGGTCACGCCAACGTGGTTCCCGTTCTTGCCACGCCTACCCATGCGCATGTCCATCGACCTGGTCTCCGGCCAGTGGGAATAAGGCCGGACCCGCGCTGGAGAACCTGAGATGCGGTACATGGCATTGGACGTGGGCGACCGACGCATCGGCGTGGCCGTCAGCGATCCCACCGGGCTTATCGCGCGGCCCGTCACCGTGGTACGCAGGACCTCGCGGGCCGCGGACTTCGCCCGCTTCGCCGAGATCGCCGAGACGCACGCGGTCGACGCCCTCGTGATAGGACTCCCGCTCAACATGGACGGCACCGAAGGGTCACAGGCCGCCTGGGTGCACGATTACGGCGCCGCCCTGGCCGAAGCGCTCGACCTCCCGCTGCGGTTCTGGGACGAGCGTCTCACCACCGAGGAGGCCAAGGACGTGCTGCGAGCGCAGGGCAAGCGTCCCCGCGAGCATGAAGGGTGGATCGACGCCGTCGCCGCTTCGGTGATTCTGCAGAGCTTTCTGAACGCGCAGGAGAAGCCGTAGGATAACCCTTTCACAGGACACAGGCGCTTGTGCACACTATCCAAGCAAAGACGAGGATTCAGCCCTTGTAACTCTCAACGAATGACTCTACTGAAAAAAGCGTCTGAACCACTGAGACACAGAGAACACCAAGGGTAATAGTAAAAAGGCATTGAGAAAAATTCACGAAATAAGTGGCCTGGGTTAATTTTATGTAAGTATACTCTTGTTTTCTCTGGGCCCTTCGTGTCTCTGTGGTGAGATATTTAGTTATTTCAGTGGAGTCAACGAGTTTTGGCGTAAAACAGACCAGCATGCTGAGGAGACGTTGGAGACAGTTATGAATCGGAAGTACATTTTATTGATCTTGGTCGGGTTGACGCTGATGATAGCTCTGGGATGCTCCACCGAATCCCTCTTCCTTGGCTTCTACATCGACAGCCAGTCGGAGGCCTTGAGCTCCCCGGCGGGCACCGACGAGACGCCGGTCACCTTCACCATCGAGAGCGGGGAAAGCGTGACGACCATCGCCAATCAGCTGGAGGGACAGGGGCTGATTACCGACGCCGAGCTCTTCCGGCGATACGTGCAGTACAAGAATCTGGACGCCGGCATCCAGGCCGGCACCTACGAACTGCGTGAGACGATGACCATCCCCGAGATTGCCCGCGCGCTGCAAGAGGCACAGGCCCCGGATCAACAGGTGACGTTACCAGAGGGCAAGCGGCGGGAGGAGCTGGCCCAGCTCATCTCCGAGCAGACCGGCATCGCGCCCGACGACTTCTTGCTGCTCACGGGGAACGACTGGCGACAGACAGACCTTTTAACGGAATACGAGTTCCTGGCGCAGGTGCCGGTTACCGCGACGCTGGAGGGGTATCTCTACCCGGACACCTATCGGATTCCACTGGAGGCGACGGCCTACGACCTCGTCGATCGCATGCTCGCAAACTTCGAGCGACACGTGACGCCGGAAATTCAGGCCAGATTCGCCGAGCACGGCCTATCCCTGCACGAGGGCGTGACTCTGGCTTCCATCGTGGAACGGGAGGCCGTGGTGGCGGAGGAACGTTCGCTTATCGCGGGCGTCTATCACAATCGTCTAAACGACGGTTGGCCGCTCTCCGCCTGCCCGACGGTGCAGTATGCGCTGGGCTATCAGCCGGAAGAGGGCAGTTGGTGGAAATCCCAGCTCTACTTCGCCGACCTGGAGGTCGCCTCTCCGTATAATACCTACCGCCACCAGGGACTACCGCCGAGCCCCATCGCCAATCCCGGCCTGCCGGCAATTGTCGCCGCAGCCAATCCCGCCGAGACCGACTACTATTTCTTCATGGTAGACTGTAACGCGGGCGACGGCAGTCATCTCTTTGCCCACACAGAGGCCGAGCACATGGACAACTTCAACGCCTGCGGGGGCGTCATCACCAGCCCCGGACAGTAGCGAAGACGACGCTAGCCCCCGGCGAACCACCGGGGGCTTTTTTTTTACCGCGGAATGCTACTGCGCCGCCTCTTCCTTCATCTCGTCGAGGATTTTCGTTAACGCATCGTCCTTGTCGGCCGCTTTGGCCTTCTCATAGATCGCCAGGGCCGCGCTGTAGGCATCGCTGCCG
>CAZCPK010000266.1:0-5990 GCA_964500755.1 uncultured Anaerolineales bacterium | reverse complement strand
GTCCCGCCCGCTGCCGGTCAGCACGACGGCGATGACCCGGTCCTTATAGGTGCCCGCCACCGACTCGAAGAGCAGATCGGCGGAGGGCCGCACGAAGTGGACCAGCTCCGACTGGGTGAGCACCAGCGTCCCGTCAGCGTCGACCAACAGGTGATGGTCGGGCGGCGCGATAAAGACCGTGCCGGCGCGCACCGAGTCGCCCGCCTCGGCCTGCTTCACCTGCAGTGGCGTCCGCTTGTTCAAAATATCGTCCATCAGACTGCGATGGTGGGGGGATAGGTGCTGCACCACCAGGACGGGGGCGGCGAAGTCCTCGGGCAGCCCGGAGAGCACCCGGCTGAGCGCCTTGAGTCCGCCCGCCGAGGCCGCTAGCGCCACGATTCTTGCGGGCGCTTCAGAGGGTACGTGTGTTTGCTTGTCCTTCTGGGCCATCGTTCACAGATCTCCTCAGAACCTATCCTGATCGTTGTGTGGGAGGCGGACTGGGTCCTATCCCGCGTGACTGCGTCCTATCCCTAGGTGTCGGGTCTGTGGCGGGGGGAGAGGCCGCTTGTGCCATCATTTAGTGATGTTGACCCGCACGTGCAAGTATAGCTCAAAAATCGGTGCCGTCAACGGAAGAGGCGCGGGCCCGGCGTTGCCCATACATTTATGTCTGTACGTTGTGCCTACAGTGAGGGACAATGTGCCCAAAGCTTTTCACCGTGTCCTGGTTATCATTTTCTTCATGGTGGGCGGTGGGGTCCACTGTTTCGGGATTCAGGCGCTGGAGCGTCTCCGGCGGCAGGTGCACGACGGCCCGTGTGCCGCCGTTGGGCAGCGGCGTGACCGCCAGGGTGCCGCCGATGGCGGTGAGCATGGCGTTGTGAAAGCGTAAGCCGGTATGCGCTCCCTGGGTGTCGTGGGGATAGTGGAGTCCGACGCCGTCGTCGGTGACTGTGAGGGTGAGACCGTTCTCAGCCGCCACGCGCAGGGTGACGTGCAGCGGGCGACCCGTCTCCCTGTCGCGACCGTGGCGCGCGGCGTTGCGGAGCAGCTCCCGCGTGGCGAAGTAGAGCACCTCCCCGGCGAAGAGCGGCAGCGTCGCGGCGACGGCCTCGGCGGGGGGCGGGCACTGCCACGTCTGCCCGTCGAACTCCACGGCGACGTCCTGTTCCAGCAGGACGCGCAGCGCCGGCACGAGCCCCTGGCGCGCCAGCCGGTCGGGCACGCTGAGCGGCATTTTGTGCATCAGGTCGGCGATCTGATGGTGCGCCTCGGCCAACGTCTCCAGCGCGCGCTCGATCTCCGGGCCGGACGCGGCGCCGCCGCTCAGCTCCAACATGGCGGTGTGCAGCAACGGGAGCACGTCGTCGTGGAGAAGACGCCGCCCGCGGCCTTCCAGCACCCGGGTTTGCGCCAGCCGCTGCCGTAACAGGTCGCGGGTGAGGCGGGCCAGTTCCACGCTCGCCAGCGCGTCCAGGATCCGCTCACTGCCGGCGCGCGCCAGTTCGATCTCCTCCTCGGTGTAGGGATTGCCGGTGGATTTGGGGCCCAGGATGAGCACGCCGTTGAGGGCGGCGGGCTCATCGTCACCGGCGAGCGCCACGGCCCAGCCTTGGGTCTCCAGAGGGATAACGCCGTCCCCCGCTGCGGCGAAGCGCGCCAGTAGGACCGGCATCTCCGGCACTGGGAGAGCGTTCCTGTAGCGGAGCGGCGCACCGACCAGCGTGGTGAGCGTGCCCGTGGGCACCAGTGCGGAGGCTTCTGCGCCCAGCACGTCGCGGCAGAGGTGGATGAAGCGGCGACGCGGTGCCGTGCGGTCCGGTGGGGTGTCGGCAAGCCGGTGCGTGTAGCGCTCCTGACCAATGAGGAAGGGACGGAGTTGGGTCATGAAGCGCCGCCGCTCGTCGGTCGTGCGCCAGCTGTAGAGGGCGTAGAAGAGCGTCATCAGCAGTGTGGCCAACATGAGGCTGTAGAGGGGGCGTAGGTGAATGACCAGCGTCCACGCGACGACGGCACCGAAGCCGGCGGCGAGAATGACGGTGCTGCGCCACTGGCGGAAGAAGCCGCGCCGGGGCAGGGGGCGTCCTGTGAAGACGGCGTAGCCCACGATGGCGCGTCCCAGCAGGGTGACGGCGAGCGCGACCAGCGCCGCCACGACGAGGTCGGCGGTGAGGACGACGCGCACGACCTGAGCGTCGGCCAGGGTCGGCGGTGGCGTCGTACGCAGCGTCCAAAAGGCCAGCGCCGAGGTGCCCACGCCCGCGAGTAGCAGCATGACGGACGCCGCCATCAGCCACGGACGCGCGCCGAGGTGCGCTGCCGTGGTCAGCGGACCAGATTGGGCAGGGGGTCCGCGTAGAGCGTCGAGGGCCAGGAGATAGCAGAGCAGCGTGTAGCCCAGGTAGGCCAGGATCAGCAAGGGGATGCCGCCGAGGGCGGGGGTGGCGACGATCGTCCGGCCCGCCACGTGGTCGTAGGAGGGGATGGGATTAGCGAAGAGGAGCAGGGCGACGACGGTGAGCGCGCCGAGCGCGATCATCAGCAGTCCCATGTGGTGCCGTCGTAGTCCCGGTTGCTTGCTCCCCAGCTGGAATCCGGTGTACCAGAGCATCACGCCGTACCACGCCAGCGGCGCGCTGACGGCGGGGAGCCAGCTCACGGTCCACCAGAAGTTCATGCCGAAGCTGACGCTCTCGATGCCCCGGCCCAGAATCGCCGTGTGGCTGGTGAAGAAGAGCGCGCCCAGGAGCAGGCCGCCGCCCGCCAGCTAGGTGCCCCAGGAGCGGCGACGACTCGTTAGCAACACCATCAGCCCCAGCCAGAGCAGGGAGATGGTGTTGTAGAACGAGATGCTCAGCCCCATCCACTCTATCAAGAACATGATCGTGGGGTTACAGTTCCACCGGCTCCCAGGTGCCGCGAGGGCTGAGCGCGTGCGACGTGCCCGCCTCGTCCCAGGTGAGCAGCCGGCGCTGCCGGTAGATGATGACCGATCGTGTGCGGGCGACCTTTTCGTCCGTGGCGGTCTCGTTGAGGGCCCACGCCGTGTAAATCTGCCCGTTGGTGCGGCTGACGGCGCGCTTATCCCGGAAGCCCAGGCGCTGCGCAATCTGGGCGTTGGTGAGGCCCTGCGCCAGCAGCCGGGCCACCGCGCGCTCATTGGGCTCGAGGAGATCCAGAGGATCGTGCGCGTCGCGGTGGCGGATCTCCTGCACGCGCGTCTCGATCTCCGGGTCGATGAAGCTCCGCCCGGCGGCGGCGTCCTGCAGCAGCGGCACAATGCTGGCGGGCAGCAGGTAGTTGCTCTTGCGGACGTAGGCGTAGTGGCTGAGGATGCCCGAATCCAGGAAGTCCCGGTAGTAGTCATCGTCATCCTGGATGGAGTAGAAGACGACGGGCAGGCGCGGGTGTTCCCGGCGGAGCGCCATGGCGGTCCGGATGCCGTTGAGCTCCCCGGCTAAGGCCACGTCCAGCAAGACGACGTCGGGCGGGGCGACGAGCGCCTGGTCCAGGGCCGCCTCCCCGCTGGCGACGTTGCCGGTGACGCGCACGACCTGCGTGGCGTGCAGCCCCTTGCGGAGTGCCCGGCGGAGGGTCTCGTTATCCTCGACGATAAGTAGGTTGAGCATGGTCTATCCTTTGGTTTGAGATTTGGTCTTCTCGTGCATTAGTTTCACCATACTGGAGAGGGGTGCGGCTGTCAAGGGGACGGGTGGGCGCGAGCTTGCACATGAGTGCGGATGAAACGCACGCAGGTGCGATTCAAACGTGGGCTGAACGGTGGCGTTGGCGGTCGCGCTTCGATTATCCTGAGAGACGTTGGTATGTGTAGATCCGTTGTTTTGATGCCTTGTGATCTCAAAGGAGGCCCACTCATGCACGTGAAACTGCTGCTACCCGCCCTGACCGAAGCCCGGAGTCCGTACTGGCGCCCGATCAAGTACTCGCTTTTCCCACCGCTGGGCTTGGCGACATTGGCCGGTTATCTCGATCCCCACGACGAGGTGGAGATCCAGGACGAGCACGTGGAGACGCTGTCGGTGGACGCCGCGCCGGACCTCGTCGCCATCCAGGTCTACGTTACCTCGGCGCACCGCGCGTACGAGCTGGCGGATCACTACCGGGAGCGCGGCGTCCACGTGGCGCTGGGCGGATTACACGTCACGGCGCTGCCGGAGGAGGCGGCGCGGCACGCCGACACGATCTTCCTGGGGCCGGGGGAAGATACATGGCCGCGATTCCTGGCCGACTTTCGTGCCGGGCGACCGGGAAACGTCTACCGCTCGCACGTGCGCACGCTCGCCGGGCAGCCGCGTCCACGCCGGGATTTGCTCAAGCAGCACCTCTACCTCGTGCCCAACTCCATTGTCGTCTCGCGCGGCTGTCCGCACCACTGCGATTTCTGTTATAAGGACGCCTTTTTCGCCGGCGGCCCATCCTTCTACACGCAGCGGGTCGACGCGGCGCTGGCGGAGATCGACCGGCTGCCCGGGCGCCACCTCTTCTTCCTGGACGATCATCTCTTCGGCGACGTGCGCTTCGCTGAGGCGCTCTTCGACGGCATGCGCGGGATGGGCCGCGTCTGGCAGGCAGCGGGCACCGTCGCCGCCATCCTCCATCCCGGGTTACTGGAGAAGGCCGCGGCCTGCGGTCTGCGCAGCCTCTTTGTCGGCTTCGAGACGCTGAATCCCAGGAACCTCTCGGCGCAGCACAAGGTGCAGAACCTCAACCGCGACTACGTCGCCGCCATCCACCGCCTCCACGACCGGGGGGTGATGGTTAATGCGAGTTTCGTCTTTGGCATGGACGACGACGATCCGGACGTCTTCGAGCGCACCGTGGATTGGACCGTAGCCCAGGGCATCGAAACGGCGACCTTTCACGTCCTGACGCCCTATCCCGGCACGCGCCTGTACGAGCGCATGGCGCGCGCGGGCCGGATCACCACGCGGGACTGGGAGCGCTACGACACGCGCCACGCCGTCTTTCAACCGGCGAGGATGTCCGCGGAGACGTTGGAAGCGGGGTACTGGCGCGCCTATCGACGCTTCTACAGCTGGCCCGCCGTTTTGCGCAGCGCGGGGACGAAACCGTCGCTGGCGGGACGCCTGCGCCATCTGGTGTACACCGGCGGCTGGAAGAAGTTCGAGGCGCTGTGGGGGCTGGTGATCAAGGCCGGGCACGTGGCGCGTTTCCGCCCGCTGCTGGAGCGGGTGCTCCAGGGGAACGTTACCTCATCATCGGCGGATCCGTCAGCGGCGCAGGCCATGCTCAAAGCCCACCGACGTCATGAGCGGATGGATTCCGTGGCGTAGGAGGTGCCGTGTGACTCGCCACACCTCAAAGAATAGAAATGCGTCAACGGATTGAACGGATGTACCGGATTTTTCCAGTTTGTCGGTAGCCTGCCGAACGGATCACCGGACGATCAGACTCCCTGATTATGTTCGGCGGTGGGTTGTCAACTCATCGTCTCGTGTTACACTCTGCTCTGTGGGAAAGGTCCTCCAACAGAGAGGGAGTGCGCTGATGTCTGAATCCTCGTCAAGCATACGTCTGCTGCGAACGAAGCTCTTCGTGCCCCGGGTGCATGCGGAACTTGTGGCGCGTCCCAGGTTATTAGAACGCCTGGACGAGGGTGCGTATTGCACCCTTACGTTGCTGTCGGCGCCCGCCGGCTTCGGTAAGACGACGTTGCTGAGTACGTGGATCGCGCAGCGCGATGTGCCGATCGCCTGGCTCTCCCTCGACGAGCGCGACAACGATCCGCCGCGCTTCTGGGCCTACGTGATCGCCGCGCTGCGGACCATCTGGTCGGAGATGGGCGAGACGGCGTCCGCTATGCTGCGCGCGCCGGAGCCGCCGCCCATCGAGAGCGTGTTGACGGAGCTGCTCAACGACGTCGCGGCCCAGGATGGGGAGGTCGCGTTGGTGCTGGACGACTATCACGTCGTCGCCGACGAGGCTATTCACGGCGCGTTGACCTTTCTGCTGGAGAACCGCCC
>CAZCPK010000265.1:0-5994 GCA_964500755.1 uncultured Anaerolineales bacterium | reverse complement strand
TTACGAAAGGAGGGTAACCAATATCGATCAGGGGAGGCGGACCCCTAATCAAGACGCTTATATTATAAGTCCAGAGAAATTTCTTGACAATAGGTAAAAAGTACTATTTATCCCTTGGTGCCAGGGGGCTGCCAATATGGAAAAAGGTCAGCTTGCAGCGCGTGTGCCAGAGCCAGAGCGCGAGGACGCCCAGGGTCAAGGGGGACTCGTAGAGCAGTAGCCAGTCCCGCCAGCCAACCGCGCTCGTTACGCCGTGGGCGGGAGGTCAAGGCCAGGAGAAAGAAACCAAGTAACCCGTTTTGCCCGAAACTGACGCTGGCAAAGAGCGGTTGCACATCACGTCAGCAGGGCCTGGTCCAGCAGCGGACGTAGCCGCCGTCGCAGGGTATCGAAGGCGTAGTAACGTTTGGCCAGGGCATAGTTGTGCTCCACCATCTCCGCGACGCGCGCGGGATCGTGTAGGAGCTCCCGCACGTCCTGGACCGTTGCCGTGTCGATGTAGTCCTCGAAGGAGATGACCTCGAAGCCCTTGGGGAGAATATCCGTCTTGAAGATGCTGTAACGGTTGAGGACGATGGGCCGGCGGTAGTAGAGGGTCTCCAGGAAGGCGTTGCCGAAGCCCTCAACGGCCGACGGGTAGGTGATCAGGTCAGCGTGCTGATAGGCGTCGGCGAGGCTGTAGATCTTTTCTCCGCCGGGCGTCTTGCCCCGACGATGCGCGATGCGGTCGCTGGCGAAGCGCACGTCAACGCCCAGAAAGCGCGCGTACTCCTGAAGATACCGGGCGTAGGCCGTGCCCTCGTCACCCGCAGCGTGCGAGATGACCAGCACGGTGGGCAGATCGAGGCGACGTACCAGCTCAACGGCCTGCTCGATGCGCTTGCGGGGCACCACGCGGGTGGGTTGCAGGATAAAGGCAGCGTCTTTCGGAATCCTCAACGTCTCTCGTAGATCGTCGGCGTAGCCATCCGGTTCGGGCGGCGGGCTCGCGAAGTCCATCACGTTGGGGATAAGCACAGAGCTGGCGCCGTACCGCAGGGCCAACTGTCGTTGCCCAAAGCTGTTGATGACCACGTGGTGGAGCGAGGGAAGCGTCGGTGGGAAGGCGGCCTGCAGGTAATCCTGCGCCGCCGAGACCGAGAAGCGCCGCCGCTCCCAGTAGAAGTCGTGGTGGTGCGCTATCGTTGGGTGACCGGTTTCGGCGATGACCTCCATCAGGGCCAGTCCCAGCGGCACGTTCATGGGGATCGCCAGGGCGTTCTCCACGATCAGCAGATCCGGCGCGAAGGCCTCCAGGAAGTCGTAAAGCGCTTTCTTGAGCGCACCCTTGAGCGTCTGGACGCTCTGCGACGTGCGGGGCTGTCGCAGATAGTCGTTGAACAGATCCGCGTTGATCTCTCGGACGCGGGGATGGTCGAAGTGCGCCTCCGCGACCACGTGGGAGCGTTCCGCAGGCCAGTCGCATTCGCCGGCGAAGAAGCAACACGTATGGCCCAATTTTCCCAATACCGTGACCCACTTGGCGGTCTCTAGCGAGACGCCGTCAGTGCCCGCCAACCGGGTCGAGATAAAGCCAATGCGGGCGGTTGCTTGACTCATGGTAGCTCCTTGGACGTGGTGCTTACGGGATCTGAATGTCCAGCCAGAGGACGTCGTAGGGTTGAAGCGTTAGGGTGGCATCATCTTCCAGGGGGATACGCTGTTCCGTGATCAGATCGTGGAGTACTGCATCTGGCGGCACCTCGGCGAGCACGGCTTTCAGGGAGACCGTCTGACCCGCGGCGGTGACGTTATGCAGACACAGCAGCTGCTCGTCGTCTGACGTCGCCCGCCACAGGGCGAAGAGCGCAGGCGAGAGGGAGAGAATTTCCTGGTGCGCGTTGGGATGGAAGGCGGGATGGGTACGTCGGATTCTCAGGAGTTCGGCGTAGGCCCGGTAGACACGCGCCCGCCGGCTTTTGGGATCCTGGAGCGCGGCCTCCAAGGGCGCGCGTCGGAACTTTTCCCGGTTGATAGAGCGGTAGCGTCCGGTCTCCTCGACGCCCTCGTTGTAGTTGCGCGAACCGAAAAGGCTGTGAACGTAGACGGCGGGGACGCCCTGCAGCGCCAGCATGATGGCCTGGGAGACCATAAAGCGGCGGATCTGGCGTTCCAGGGGCTCCGCGGCCTGGGGAGCGGAGAGGGCGTCGAAGTAGGAGATGTTGAGCTCGTAGGGGCTCTGAGAGCCGTCGGCGTTGATCTTGTAGGAGACGTAGCCGCCGTGCGCCTCCGTCCGCGCTATCAACATCTCGATCTCGCGCTCCGGCAGAATGCCCTCGACGGGCCGGACGCCGACGCCGTCGTGAGAGGCCAGGAAATTATAGAAGGTCGTCTGTTGGGTCGGCAGGTCGTCCGCCAGACCTGTCGCCCACTGGGTGAGGTGCGTGGCGTCGCCGCGGATGATGGCGTGGAGCGTCAGTGGCGGCAGAGAGAACTGGTAGACCAGCTGGGCCTCGTCGGTGCCGTCGCCGAAGTAGGAGATGTTCTCCTCGTGCGGAACGTTGGTCTCGGTGATCAGCATGACGCCGGGTGCGACGGCGTCCAGCAGCGCGCGGAAGAGCTTGACCACGCGGTGGGTCTCCTCCAGGTGGATGCACGATGTACCGACCTCCTTCCAGAGATAGGCGATGGCGTCCAGGCGGATGACCTCCGCACCCTGCGCCACGTAGTGCAGCAGGACGTCGATGATGCGCAGCAACACCTCGGGGTTGGCGAAGTTGAGGTCGATCTGATCGGGACTGAACGTCGTCCATACGTGTTTGTCGCCCTTCGTCGTCTCGACCGGGGTCAGCAGGGGCTTGGCTCGGGGGCGAATTACGTCCGAGAGATCGGTGTTCGGATCCACCGTGATGAAGAAGTCCTCGTACTCCGGATCGCCGGTCTTGAAGCGCTGAAACCACTCGCTCTCCCGGGAGATGTGGTTGATTACCAGGTCGAACATCAGACGGAAGTGTTCGCCAATGCGCCGGACGTGCCTCCATTCGCCCCACTCCGGGTTGACCTGCGTATAATCGATGACGGAGAAGCCGTCGTCGGAGGAGTAGGGGAAGAAGGGCAGCAGGTGTACGCCGGAGATGAGCCCGTCGCCATAACGTTCCAGGACCTGGGCCAACGTCTTCAACGGGGGGACGTCCGGCTCCGTCACCTGGTCGCCGTAGGTGATGAGGAGAACGTCGCGTTCCGTCAGGCGCTCCGCCGGCGATGGCACGTCACGCCGTAGCGCGGGATGCTCCTCCCGGAAGTGTGCCAGGCGGGCGCGCAGACGAGGCCAGAGCGTGGCCCCTTGCTCTTCACCGTACAGAAACCGGAGATGCGCCAGCATACGATCTTCGGAGCCGGCTGTGGCAGCCTTTGTTTCAGGTATCATCATGGTGGCATCCTCAAAAGACTAATGACGGACTGCAGTATACCACAGGCGTCTAGCCTTTCACACCGCCGGCGGTCAGGCCCTCCTCCAGGAAGCGCTCCAGCGCCAGGAAGAGGGTCACGACGGGAATGGTCATCACCGTCGAGGCGGCCATCACCACGTGCGGTCGGGGGCTGGGGCTGTTGAAGATGGCGTTGATCTTGATGGGCATGGTGAAGAGGGTGTTGTTGTTGAGAAAGATAAAGGCATAGAGGAACTCGTTCCAGGCGATCATAAAGGTGTAGATCGCCACGGAGATGAGGGCCGGGATGGAAAGTGGCAGCGTCACCCGCCAGATCACCTCCAGCCGACTGCAGCCGTCGATCAGCGCGGCCTCTTCGATCTCGGCGGGGACGGTGCGGAAGTAGTTCGCCAGCATGTAGAGCGCCACCGGCAACGTCTGGGCCAGGTAGGTGAAGACGAGAACCGCCAGGTTATCTTGAACGGAGAAGCCCAGGCGCGTGGCGATCTGGGAGAGCATGGCGAAGATGGGGATGATGAGCAGGATGCCGGGAAAGAGGTAGATGACGAGAATGCTGTTGAGCAACACCTCCTTGCCCTTGAAGCGGAAACGGGCGACGGCATACGCCCCCAACGTCGAGAGGATCACGGCGATGATGGCGGTGGGCACGGCGACCTTGACGCTGTTGAGCACGTTCTGGCCGAACTGTTGATACCGCGAGTGGCCGGGGGCGAAGAGCTCACGAAAGGCCTCCAGCCGCAAAGCGCTGGGCACGTAGACCGGCTCGCGTCCGCCGATCTCCGCGTAGCTCTTGAACGAGGAGCTGATCATCCAGTAGAAGGGGAAGAGAATGCCGGTCAGGGCGAAGAAGAGCGTGATAGCGAAGAGAAAGCGCGGCCAATTGATCCACTGCGCGAGGTGTTCGATAAAATTCAGTCGTTCGTCGGTCTTGGGCATGTGAGCCTCCTTTAGGACTCTTCCTGTCCGCCGCGCATTACAATGCTGACGTAGAATAAGAGGAAGACGACGAGGATAACGAGCAAAATCATGGCGTTGGCGGCGCCTTTGCCGAAGTCGTACGAGCTGAAGCTAAATTGGTAGGTCAACACCGGCAGGACGTTGGTGCCGTAGCCGCCGCCCGTCAGCAACCAGATGTCGTCGAATTTGTTGAAGGTCCACATTAGCCGCAGTAGGAAGATGGAGCCCAGGACGTAACGCAGGGCCGGCAGGGTGACGTAACGGAACTTCTGCCAGAGGTTGGCGCCGGCGACGGTGGCTACCTCGTAGAGCGCCTCGTCGATAGCCTGCAGGCGCGCGAGGATCATGAGCATGGCGAAGGGAAAGTAGCGCCAGCCCTGGAAGATGATGACGAGCAGCAGGGCCAACCCGCGCGTCGACAGGTAGGCGCGGGGCGCTTCGATCATCCCCAGACCCATGAGAATGTCGTTGAGGACGCCGGAGGGCCGGGGATCGAGGAGCCACTTCCAGACGAAGGCCACGCTCACGATGGGTGCGACGTAGGGAAAGAGGAAGACGGCCCGAACCAGCCCCCGAGCGCGGAAACGTACGTTGAGCAGCAGCGCGGCGATCAGGCCGAGGAGCAACGTGAGGGTGGTAGAGGCGAAGGAGAAGACGACGCTGTTGATAGCCGCTCCCCAATTCTGCGGGCCTTGATATTTGAAGGCAAAATCGTTGACGACTTGTTGGTAGTTCTTAAATCCGACGAAGCGCGCAGTGAAGACGTTGCGCAGATCGCGCAGGCCGACGTCGTGAAAACTGATCCAGACGCTGAAAAGCGCCGGGAAGAGGACGAGGCCGAAGACGATCAGCGCCGTGGGCGCCACGAGGATCCAGGCCAGGCGCGCTTCCTTCTGGCGGAGCGAGAGACCTCGTCGGCGCGTTTGCTTAGCTTGCGCTGTAGATTCAGACATAAGTAGCCTCCCAAATGGTGGACAGAGCCAGCGTTCCGTGGAGAGTGTTCACCAAGATAGGTGGATACAGAGCGCGAGAAGCACGCCATGAGAAGGGTTGTTGCCCGTAGATTCTCCAAGTAATGTCCCCAAAGACGTTGGCTTGTTAAGGGTGGAGCTGAGGACGATTTCTGTCATCCTCAGCTCCTATATCCTTCTTGAGATTGCGTTACTCCGACATGCCTGCCATGATCTGCTCGACTTGCTGCTGCAAGGTCTGCGCGCCCTCTTCGGGCGTCATGTTGCCCTCGATGGCGATCTGGCTGATGACCTGGGGGATCAGTAACCGGCCCTCGATCTCGCCGATAACGGCGCGTTGGGTGGCGTCGTAGTCGGGGCGGAAGAGCCAGCGCTGCATGGTGTTGTAGCCGTTGGCGATCTGCTCCAGCGTCTCCTCGGAATAGTACTGGAAGTAGTCGCTGCTACCCTTCCACTCCTCGACCGCGCTTTCCAGCACGGGGACCTTGCCGAAGGGCGCCAGCGCCAGCACGTCCTGATAACCTTCCTGCAGGAAGTACTCCGCGACCATAGTGGCCTCGGGGTCGGCGCCTTGCGGGATCGCCAGGGTGACCAGCTGCCCGTAGGAAGCTGCGCCGTTGAGGCCTTCCATCATCGGC
>CAZCPK010000264.1:0-5997 GCA_964500755.1 uncultured Anaerolineales bacterium | reverse complement strand
CTCGTACGCGTCGACGACCTCCTCGGCGATCTCCTCCATGGAGGGACTTTCCCGCTCGGGGACCAGAATAAGCTCCGCGCCCCCGGCAAGACCGCTTTGCAGCGCCAGATAGCCACAGTCGCGTCCCATCACCTCAATGAGAAAAGCGCGCTGATGAGACGTTGCCGTATCCTTGATACGGTCGATGGCCTCAATAATTGTATTGAGCGTGGTATCTACCCCCACGGCGATGTCCGTGCCATTGATGTCGTTGTCGATAGAGGCCGGCACACCGATGGTAGGGAACTCCATCTCGTGCAACTTCAACGCGCCGGTCAGCGAGCCGTTGCCGCCCACGACGACCAATCCTTCAATCCCATGTTGATTCATGTGCCGAATCGCCTTGCGCCGCACCTTGACGTCCTTGAACTCCGGGCAGCGGGCCGTCCCCAGAAACGTCCCCCCCTTTCCTAGAATGCCGCCCACGTCCCGGCTATCGAGTTGGATAATGTCATTCTGGATCAGCCCCTGGTACCCCCAGCGCACGCCAAAGAACTCCTTGCCTTCTTTGATCGCATGGCGTGCCACCGCACGAATGCAAGAGTTAAGGCCCGGTCCATCTCCGCCACTGGTCAACACCGCTATCCTCTTCATGCAAACCTCCTATTGTGCAAGTCCTTGGGCATAGTACCGGGACAACTTCACCCGACCAGGATGAAAAGGGCGGGCGCGTCTCCTTCCCAGCCGTCAATCAGTACAAAAACATCGGCATCCGGTGAACGTGGCGGATCTTGGGCCGATACGTCTCAACGTCGTAGAGTTGATCGACGTCCACCTGCTTAACCCCCAATAAAGGCGTGTCGGCTACCACGCTGGAGTATTGTCCTTCGCGCAAAGCGACCATACGCCCGAAGATGCTCTCGTCGACGAGATCCATCGCCATGTTGGCGTAGTTCTTGGCGACCATCAAGTCCAAAGAGTCGGGAGAACCCGAACGCATCAAGTAAGCCAACTGCTGATAGACGGTGTTGAGGCCCGTCTGTTTCTTCAACATATCACTGAGATCACGTCCAATCCCACCCAACTTCTGATGCCCGTATGCGTCGGGTTCGCCCCATTGCGCGGTCTCTCCCCCTACAGGCCTGGCCCCCTCGGAGACCACCACGATCGAGTAATTGCTGGGATTGTGCCTGCGATCCTCAACGAGCATATGCGCCAGGCGCTCCGGATCAAAAGGGACCTCGCAGATCAGACAACGGTTTGCGTCGGAGAGATATGAGGCGACCAGGGAGGTCTCCCCGGAGTGCCGTCCGAAGAGCTCCACCACACCGATCCGCTCGTGAGAACCGATGGATGTCCGCAGCTGATGAATAAAGCTGACGCTGCGGGTGATAGAGGTGGAAAAACCGATGCAGTAATCCGTGCCGAAGACGTCGTTATCCATCGTCTTCGGAATACTGAGGAGGGGAAAGCCTTCCCGATGTATGCGGGCACCATAGCCCAAGGTATCCTCACCACCGATGGGAATCAAGACGTCGATCTCCAACGCCTCAAGGTGCGAGAGGACCACGTCGGTCAGATCGACGATATCGTCCGGCGTACGCTCCACCAGTAACGCCTCACGCAGGAACTCCGGTACGTATTTTACCTTCATCTTACTGGGATTGGTACGGGACGTATGTAACATCGTGCCGCCCTCGCGGTCAATGCGGCGGGTATTGATCTTATCCAGGGGCAACAACCACTTGTCAAAACTCTCGGGATCGTCCGGGTTGTGACTGAGGGGGCCCGCCCAACCTCTTCGGAACGCCACGATTTCGTGCCCGTCTTCTATCGCTCGATAAGTGAGCGCCTTGATTACCGGGTTCAATCCGGGAACATCGCCGCCGCCCGTCAAGACTGCAATTTTCATGCCAAGACCTTTCTGTTCAAATACGGCCACCCTGAAAAAGGCGCAGCCAAAGATAGAGTCCATAGACGGGGCTCTACCCCATGCTATGTTGTGATTGGGTTGGACACAACCCCAATGTATAGGACCCCTTTCTCTGGTGAAGTACCTTTTTCACCAGAGCCAAATGTAGTATCACGTGAAGCGTAGGTCGCTGTGGAGGCCCAGATTCTGTCACAAGCGCCCCACGATATTGTACTAAATTCATACGTTCTGACAAATTGCAGGCGTTGGGGGCAAACGAAGTGGTTCTGCGGTTTTCCAAGACCCCTCAAAGACTCCCTGCGACGTTTGTCCATGTTATCAACCCCGGCTGCGTTTGCCTTGATCTTGTCTACGCACGTTCTGGGGGGGCGAGGGCGGTTTCGGTAATCGATTTGCTTCAAAATCCCCCCCTCCCTTGCGGCATTTTTTTACTAACTCGACTGCACTCTAACGAAACCAGGTTTGAAACTTCTTTCGACTATGTTATACTTCGAAGAAAGAGGCATATTATTAATATGACTACTTTAAACGTCCTGGGACAATTCTTCCACGGACTCACGTTTTTCGGTTTATTTCTAACGGTGGTCTTCCTCCGCTATCGAAGCCGCCGTATCACCCTCGCCCGCAGGCTCCGTTGGTTAGGCAACTTTGCCCTCTGCGAGTCCGCCGTGGCCTGGAACGATCTGCTGGCGCCACTGGTCGATCGGACAACGTTACTGCCGGCGCCCCTACGGATGGCTCTCCTGGCCCTTGGATATGCGTACCTGCTGGCGTTCGGGGCCCAAACTTTCCTGCCAAGAGATGCGCCTGCGGAGCGACTGCAGCGTCTACTGTTAGGGTTACAGGGGGCGTGGCTCCTGCCCTACGGGCTGATACTCTTACTTGGACCGACACAGGTTCCTAGCATCACGCGGGTCGGCGAAGTCCTTATTCGCTATCTATTTGCCCTCCCCGGCGGGCTGCTGACGGGTTTTGGACTCCGACAGCAGAGTTATCAGACGTTACACAGCGACTGGCGCGCCCGCATCCGGCCCTATCTGCGCTGGGTGGAGGGAGCAGCAGCAGCGTTCGGTCTGTTAAATATCTTCCTGATCCCCGACACAGACTTCCTTCCCCTGCACTTCATCAACACCCTTTTGAGCCCCTTCCCGATCGCCGTATTATGGGCAGTCGTAGGCTTCTTCTGGCTGCTGGGACTCGCGTTTGCGCTAACCACTGTTCAGACGGAAGTCGAGCAGTGGATTGAGAACGTCGAGCGCATCCAGGCGCTCTCCGCCGACCGCGAGCGTATCGGACGCGAGCTGCACGACGGCATTATCCAGTCCATCTACGCCGCCGGGCTGATGCTAGAGAGCATCCAACACTACATCGATACCGACCCGGAAAGAGTCAAAGGACAGCTGGGCCGGATCATGGAGAGCCTCAATCTCACGATCCAGGACATCCGCCGCTACATCTTCGACCTGCGCAGCGATATGCCCGACAACGAACTGGAACCGGGCATTCAGCAGCTATTGCGCGATTTTCAGATCAATACGTTACTGCAGACTGATTTCCAGGTGACGGGCACGCGTCCCAAACCGCTAGGCGTGGAACGCCGCCGCCACCTCTTCCAGATCACGCGCGAGGCCCTGACCAACACGGCTCGCCACGCTCACGCTCAGAGCGTCAGCGTCACGCTGGCCTATCAGGAGGACGCCCTCGATCTGACCATCTCGGACGACGGCGTGGGCATGGAAAAGTTGATGCTGGGTAAAGGCTACGGGCTGCGTAACATCCGAGAGCGCGCCCGGCTACTCGACGGTAAATTCAAGATTGACAGTGCCCCCGGTCAAGGGGTCACGTTACATCTAACCGTACCTTATTAGAAACACGAGGAACCGTACCCTATTAGAAATACGAGGAATAACAGATGCTTAGAATTCTTATCGTTGACGATCACGAAGTTGTCCGCCTGGGGCTCAGGGCATTGCTCAGCCGCTACCCCGACTTCACGGTGGTGGATGAAGCCGCCTCAGCCGAGGAAGCGCTGGAGAAGGCCGACATTCACCATCCCGACGTGGTGGTGATGGACATCCGGCTGCCCGGCACCGACGGCATCCAGGCCTGCGAGATGATCAAAGAGGAGCTGCCGGATACCCACGTCATCATGCTGACGTCGTACGCGGAGGATGAGATGCTCTTCGACGCCATCAGCGCCGGCGCCGACGGCTACGTCCTCAAGCAGGTGGGCAGCGACGATCTGGTCAAGGCCATCCAGTGCATCGGACGCGGGGAAGCCCTGCTCGATCCCGCAGTGACCCAGCGCATTCTGGAGCGAGTCCGCCTGGCCACCCGCCAGGAGCAGGTCGCTGCCTTCTCGGAATTGACCGAACAGGAGCTGCGGGTGCTCTCGCACGTCGCCACGGGCAAGACCAACAAACAGATCGCCACAGCGCTCTACCTGGGCGAGGGAACCGTGCGCAACTACGTCAGCAGCATTCTCTCCAAACTCGACCTAACCAACCGCGCCGAGGCCGCGGCCTACGCCGTGCGTCATGAGCTCACCGAGTATCTCCAGGAGTTCGGCGAGTGACGGCACCCCTTGACAGGATGGGTCTCTGGGACTTTGCCGGTTAGGGGAGTGAGTGTCCCTAAAACTAGTGCAGCAGGCTACGCTAGTGGGGCTCACCAGACCTTTTCTGCATTGTGAAAGGAGGCGCGTGGCAAACGTTACCTTTGCATCCGGCGAAATCCAAAAGAGCCGACAGGATAAGCTGAAATCTCGCTATTTCCCCGGTGAGAGACCGGTGCCCTTCACCGTAGGTTGCCTTTTTGTTTGGCTGCCCCCTTGCGTGGCAGCCAACTTACAATTCGCGCCCCGAGTCTAGGAGGAAAGATATGAACGCCGAGAAAAAATCGGTCCATACCCTCATCACCGCCGATTTTGTCATCACCATGGACGCAGCCTATCGTCTCTACACGCCCGGCGCCGTGGCAATTGAGGACGATTGCATTGCAGCGGTCGGCCCCCAGGAGGAACTACTCGCGACGTATACCGCCGACGAACGGGTCGATGCCGGAAACGCCGTCGTTATGCCGGGCTTGATCAACGCCCACGGTCACGCGCCCATGACGCTGCTGCGCGGCCTCGCCGACGACCTCCGGTTGGACGTCTGGCTGATGGGCTACATGATGCCGGTGGAGCGCAACTTCGTCGACGCGCGCTTCTGCTGGCTGGGGACACAGCTGGCGGCGGCGGAGATGATCCGCGCGGGCACGACCACGTTCCACGATATGTACTATTACGAGGAAGCCGTCGCCGACGCGGCGGCGCAGGCCGGCCTGCGGGCCATCTGCACCGAAAGCATCCTCAAATTCCCGTCGCCGGACGCCGGCAGCTACGAGGAGGCGCTGTCCCGCACCCGCGATTTCATCAGCCGCTGGAAGGGGCACCCGCTGGTCGTGCCGGGCGTGGCGCCCCACGCGCCGTACACGGTGACCAAATCGCTACTGACTGATGCCGTGGCGCTCGCGCAAGAGTACGACATCCCCCTCCACATTCATATCGCCGAGACGAGACAGGAAGTCGACGAACACCACGCCGCCTATGGGATGTCGCCCGTGCCGTGGCTCGAGCAGCAGGACGTCTTTGAGACCCGCGCCTCGGCCGCGCACTGCGTCCACGTCAGCGAAAGCGACATGGATATCCTGAGCCGCCACGGCGTCGGCGTGGCGCACAACCCCTCCAGCAACCTCAAACTCTCCAGCGGCATCGCCCCGATCGCGGATCTACTGGCACGCGGCGTCAACGTGGGGATCGGCACCGATGGCGCTGCCAGCAACAACGATCTCGACATGTTTGAGGAGCTGCGGCTGGCGAGTTTCCTCGCCAAGGTCGATACCATGAATCCCACCGCCGCCCCGGCCCGCCAGACGCTGGAGATGGCGACGCTGATGGGCGCCCGCGCGCATCACATCGACCAGATCGTCGGATCGCTGGAACCCGGCAAACGTGCGGACCTCATCGTCGTGCGGATGAACACCGTCCGCCACACCCCCCACTACGGGCGCGAGGACGAGGCGATCTACTCCCGCCTGGCCCC